>JBBIHO010000009.1:0-7690 GCA_037446935.1 Caldifarciminota bacterium
CTTAATTCTTCCTGTAAAAAATCCTTTATCTTTCCATACGCCATAAAATCCTCCTATCCGCAAAATGGATAATAATGAAAAATTTATAACTTGTCAATAACTTGACAGATAAGGCGCTGGGGGGTATAATCTAAGTGTAGAAATAAGGTATGGTAAAAACCATTTTTTTTATTTTTACTACCCTCTTTCTCGCCACCAAATCTCTTTTGTCCAGCGAGATTATTGAAAATATAGTATTTCAGGGAAACAAGAAGGTGAAATCACATCTTCTCTTGTCAGTAATTGCCAGTAAAAAGAAGGATGAATTTTCCGAAGGTCGGTTAGAGATAGATAAGAAATCTTTATTAGAATTTTATCGGACGGAAGGCTTCTTTGATACCAAAATCGCAGGCAATGTAATAAAAGGAAAAAGGGGGAAGGTAATCATTTGGCAAATTGAAGAGGGGGAGAGAACTCGGATTGATTCTATCATCTTTTTAGGGAAGAAGGATTACCGTGTGGCGAGGTTATTAAAGAAGAGAGGATATGGTTTTTATTCCGCAGCCCGCATCCGAGAATTAGAAGATCTGTTAAGGGAATTTTATCTCAATTCCGGTTACTACTATGTTGATTTGCGAATTGATACCTCGCTTGTGGGCGGAAACCGAATGAATCTAATCATAAGAGTAGATGAAGGACCGGTCACTTATATAAAGGAGATAAAATTCCGGGGTCTTGTGCGGGTCCGGAAGAAGGACGCTTTACGGATTAGCGAACTGAAAAAAGGGGAGAGTTATAATCAGAAGAAACTCTATGAGGCGGCAAGAAAACTTTATGCGACTAACCTTTTTGAAAATATCTACTTTAAGGTGAGCCCTCTACCCCGTGAGTCGACCTCCAGAGAGAGTTTAGAGATCCGATTTGACTGTCAGGAGTTGAAAGAACGGATTTTCGGCTTCGGTATCGGTTATGTTTCGCCACCCCAGAGGACTTATCATTCCCTTACCTGGCAACATCTAAATTTTTTTCGCCGGGCACATATCTTTCATCTTCTTTTTGAGATAAGCCCGGACTGGCAAGGGAGTTATAATTTGGTATTAAAATCAACCTACCGCATCCCCTATATCTCTCAGACAAAGATAAACTTTGCCTCCCAACCCTTTTTTATCTTAGATGTGGATAAGAAGGAAGCGAAGAGAATCTGGGAGTTAGGAGCTGAGACCGGTTTTTATTATGACCTGACAAGAAACCTACAGGCAAATATTACGAATAAATACCGTAGATTATGGGGAAGTGAGAATGCCGTTCACCTGTGCGCGAGCGAAGCGAGCGATAGCCTTCCCGGACAGGGGTTGCGAATTACCAATTCTTTGAACTTAAAATTATTATACGATACCCGGGATGACTTCTTTTCACCAAATGCCGGCCTTTATTCCTTTTCCCTTGTTGAATATGGGGGTGGTCTTTTAGGGGGGAGTGCCAATTTCTATCGATTTTCCCAGGAGATACGCTATTTCTTAAAATTATTTTCTATCCTGGCATTCCGTTTCAGCACCGGTATTATAATTCCGCATCACCAGACTGAATCAATTCCCAATTACGAGAAGTTCTATTTGGGCGGAATGACGACTCTGCGCGGATATGATGAGAAATCTATGGCAGGAGATGGTGTGCTCCTGCTGAATTTTGAGAATCGTTTTCCCCTTTATAAAACTTTTAGCGGCGTCGCCTTTGCTGATTTTGGATTCACAAAAAACAGGAACCAAAAAGAGATTGCATATGATACCGGAATTGGTCTCCGGTTAGGATTGCCAATCGGTCCCCTGCGTCTTGACTATGCAGTAGTTCCAAAAAGATTTAAGGAGAAGAATTGGTGGAAGATTAACTTTGGATTGGGAAATGTCTTTTAGACGCTCTCTTTTTATCACCTTGTCGATTATTTGCTCCTTCATTCTCCTCCTTCTGTTACTCCTTTTCATCTTCCGATTGTTGGTTCTGCGCTGGGCAATTAAAGGAATTGGGAAGCAAACTGGGGTTGAAATTGTCACAGGAGAAATAAGAGGGAATCTATTTTCTTCCCTTTATGTTTCTGATTTAAAAGTCTCCTTCTCCAAAGCGAGTTTTACCGCAAAATCCGTCTATCTTCAATATAATCTCATTTCTCTTCTCCAAAAGAAGAAAGAGATTACTCTCTTAAGCGTTGAAGAACCTCGCCTAACTCTTCGGCAAGAGAGAAAGTTACAAGTAGAGGAGGTGGGCAGGGAGAGCGAATTTCCATCTTTGAGAATTCCGCTATCCTTGCGGGTTGGCAAATTTTTCTTACGGAAGGCAGCAATTCCGGATATTTTTTCATACGGTCGCTATGCTCCCGCACAGGTGATTGGGTCATTTGACTTAGAAGGAAAGATTTGGCTAGAACCCGCAGGAATAAAGATTCCGGAAGGGAGACTATCCACGCCACAAGGAGATATGAGTTTTGGATTAAGTTATACTCTCAATCAACAGCAAGGGGAGTTAAATATCTCTTCGCTCTCTTTCAAATCGGACTACGGGAAGATATATCTTCGCGGGAGCATTGCGGTATCATTCGGAATTCCGAGAATCCAGGGGGAAGTATTTTCAATATTTACCCCCCGGCTTGCGATTAAAGATTTGTCACTTCCACCGTGTAGTTTACAATTTAAGTTTAAAGATACCATGGTCTTCTACTCAGCAACTTCTTCCTCAGAGCTGGGGAATTTAAGAATCACCGGTTCCCTTTCTCTTTTTGATACTGCCTATAATTGCACTTTGAATCTCTCGCCGCTCAATGTCCAGAAGTTTTGGCTTGTGGCAACCCAAGGTAGGGCCTCGGTAATTCCAATCCCGCTTCTCTCTGGCGAGTTGCAAGTTTCGGGAAAGGGAAGAAAAGAAATATCTTTTCGGACGGTCTTCCGTCGTTCCGCTCCGGTGCAAGGTTTACGCTATGATAGCCTTTATTTCCGGGGAAAGGTTACAGGGATATTTGAAAAGGAGCCAATGCTTTTAATCCAGGAGGGAAAAGTCTTAAAAGCGGGAAGAGTATTTTCCCTCGCCGGGGAAGTCGCCAGAAGAAAGGTTAACATAATATTTCAAGCGGATAACTTTTCTTTATCAAGAGGAGATATTCCCTTCGGCATCTTTAAGGGGGTGGAAGGGAAAATTGACGGTTGGGGAGAGGTGAAGGGGAATTTTGACTCAATATACCTTGCAACATCTTTGGGGGTTTCTCACCTTTCTGTAGCCACCAATTTGTTTATAAATTCTTGTTCATTAAATATCCGCTCCCCGAATGTCCGCAGTTTAGCTGGGAAAGCCGAAATGAAATTGTTCGGTGTAAAATGGCAAAAGAATGCTTGTGATTCGGTAAACTTTTCAATAAAAAATATGGATATAAATCTTGGAATCTATAAAAGCCAGGACACGACACTACAAGTGACGGGAAGACTTTCAAACTTTTCCGTCGCACCACTCGCCGGTAAAGTAACTAGCCCAGCATTTTCCTGTATCTTCCACAAACTCATTCTCCGTTTAGGAGGAGATTCCATTTTCAATGAACGGGAATTTGAAATCTCCCGGGTAAGAGATTCTTTATTTTTAAAGAATCTCTCTCTTCGCTTTGCGGAAGGGCAAATCGCGGCTGACCTTTTCTTGCACGCGTCTACTCTGCCCCGCGGTAGGATTCAGATTAAAAATATTTCGCTTGGGCAAATCGCTCGCTTCGCTCTCGCACAGGTGAACGCTCGCTTCGCTCTCGCACAGGTGAAGGTGAAAGATGATGAGGTGAACGGCACCCTCAATGCAACGATTCTTTCCGATACCGTAGTCTCATCGGCGGTGGAGGTAAAGAATCTGGTAATTAAAAAAGAAGATATCAACATAAAAAAGATTGAATGTCAAATTACGATAAAGGGGCAAAGGATTGAGTTGGTGGATGTTTCCATTTATAAAGATGAGAAACGAACCCACCTTTCTGGGAATATAGATATTGACAGAGGGAAGATAATTAACTGGGACATTTCGGCAACCCTTAATGACCCGGGAGTCTGGGTCTTTTCTTTTTTAAGAAAGACTCTCCATCTCCAAGAAGGCAAAATCTTTGGCCAAGTAAATTTAAGGGGAAATCTCAATAACCCAATCTTTGATGGACGGGTTCGGATTTATAAAGGGAAGTTACTTTTCCCAATTTTGGGTGTCGGGATAAAAGAGTTTGCTTGTGAACTTTCGCTCTTTAAGGAGAGAATTATCCTCTTGGAAGGAAAGGGGAAGGTTGAGCAAGGAGAGATCACCGGAACCGGATTCGTCAATCTTAGAGATTTCACCTCAATTGATACCCTCCACTATGATCTTGAATTGAACTCAATCCCGCTTAACTTAGAGAAAGGGATTTTTGGTGTTTTTGATGGCCGACTCGCGATTGATTGGACTCCCCTCATACCCCTAAAACTTTCCGGAGATTTTTCGGTTGTGGAAGGTCTCATAACCCTACCTTTTGGTAAAAAGACCTATGTGCAACCGAAAAAAGAAGAAGAGGTAGAATTTGATTTTAAAATCACCGGTGATAAAGGAATCTGGCTACGGAACCCGAGCGCCGATTTAGAATTGGGTATTAATTTACAGATAAGTAGGAAGAAAGAGGCGATGACCCTTGTTGGTGAGTTGATTGTCAGAAAGGGCGAACTTTACTATCTTGACCGCACCCTGCGGATGAAAGAGGGAAAGATAATTTTTGACAATATTACAGAGATTGACCCGCAGCTTGAGCTGAGGGCGGAATTGGAGACAAAGCCAATAAGGGTCGGAGAGAATCCGCCGCAGCGATTCCAGATAATATTCTTATTACAAGGGACACTTTCCCAACCAAAATTTAAGTTACTCTCCGAGCCGCCACTCCTTTCCGAAAAGGATATTATAACATATCTCACCTTAAATATATCGCCCGAGGAGATGAAGGTTATAGCGGAAAGGGAGTTCTTCTATTCTGCCCTTTCGGAAAGACTCCTCTCTTATTTTGAAAGGGAGGTGGCAAGAAAGTTACGGGGTTATCTCTCCCTTGATTATCTATCCTTAGAACAGAAAGCTTGGAAGGAGACAAAGATTACCGTTGGAAAATATCTCGCAAAAAACCTTTACCTTACCTATGCAGCGATTATGGGTGGGGAAGAAAGAGATGAATTTAAGGCGGAATATTACATAACCCGAAAACATATCCTCAGCGGAGAAAAGACGGGTGAGGGAAGATATATTCTAAAATATCAGTTCCAGATTAGGTACTAAATAGGTGCTTTATCAAGTAGCCCTCTTAGGATTAAAGATTCCGCCGCTTACCTATTATTCCCAAGCGGAGGCAAAATTGGGTTCTCTGGTGAAAGTGCCATTAAAGAATAAAACAAGTTTGGGCATTATCCTTAGAAAAGAGGTTTGCCAACCGGTTGATAGAGAGATAAAAGAAATAAAGGATGTGATTATTCCCGAGTTTCTGCCAACAAGGCTTTTGCGATTTTACAATTTTGTCAGTCGTTATTATTTCGTCTACCTGGGAGAAGTTATCGCCCTTGCCTTACCCGGAATTATGAAAGAATCTTTTCTCACCTGTGCGCAAGCGAAGCATTCATCTGTGCGGGAGCGTAGCGGCCGACCGTATTCTGGACTCATCCGCCCCAGATGGACAAGGGTTTATCTCCTCACCGGGAAAAGGGAAGAGGATAAGATAAGATTTCTCTTGCGAAAGATTGAAAAAAGGGATGGAAGTATCTTATTCTTGGTTCCGGAAATAATCCAGGGAGAAAGAATCTTTCTTTCCCTGCGCGAGCAGTTAGGAGATGATGTCGTCTTCTACCACTCGGCATTAAAAAAGACGGAGAGGATAAAGGGTTGGTTAGAGATAAGGGAAGGAAAGGCAAGGGTAATAATTGGACCAAAGCAGGCAATATTTTTACCAATTCCTAATTTAACCGGGATAATGCTGGAAGAGGAAGAGAGTCCTTTTTATAAAGAAGAAAAGCGACATTTTCATTACAATGCCCGGGATTGTGCCGTAATCCGTGGGAAGATAGAAAATATTCCAGTTTATTTTTTCTCGGACACCCCTTCTGTGGAATCCTTTTATAATTCCCAAATTGGTAAATATAAACTCTTGGGAGGGTTCAAAAGGAAAAGGTGCAAGATTATCGTCGCCGAAAAAAGAGAAGAGGTATTGAGTAGCCAGTTAAAAAGGTTTCTCGCCAATTATCGCCCGGGTGAAAAATTTTATCTATTGTGCGAGCGGCAGGGATTTTCTCGTTACATCTTATGTGAGGAGTGTGGATTCATTCCTCGGTGTTCAATATGCGGATTTCCCTTTTTCTACCATCAGGCAAAATCACTCCTCTCCTGTCATATATGTAAGAAAGAAGAGAAGGTATTTGATGAGTGCCCAAATTGCCGGGGTTTAAACTTTTCATTTAAGGGAATCGGCATTGAACGGGTGCAAAGGGAGATTGAGCGGCAATTTCCTCACATAAAATTGATATTGACAAAGTCGGTGAAGAGCAGAAATGGTGAAGGCGAAGGGGTTTTTTTAGGGACATCATACGGTCTTATGAGTTTTCCAAAAAATTATTTTGACATTGCTGCTATCATCGCTTTTGAACAATTGTTCTCATTCCCGGATTATCGAACTTGTGAGCGGGCATTTCAAATCTTTCACTCCCTTATTGCCCGGTTGAAGGAGAATGGCTTTTTAATTGTCCAGACAAGAAATTGCAAAGAGCGACTTTTAAGCGATATTCTTAATCCCCCTTCTTTCTATAAAAGGGCATTGAAGGAACGGGAGAGTTGCTTCTTTCCGCCTTTCTGCAACATTGTGGCATTAAGGATTTTTAATAATGAAGAGATCGCCAAAAAGAAATATGGTGAGATAAAGGAGAAGTTTGCTTCCCTGCCGGGCCTAATCATCTTTCCTCCCTTCCGGTCGCTCGCCAAAAAGAGGGGAAGGTATCCCTACATAATCCTTCTTAAGTTGCCACCGGGGCAGAGACTTCATAATTTATTAACCCCTGATGATTTGCTCATTAAGGACAAGGGAATAGAGGTTGATATTTCCCCGATGACTTGCTTGACCTGAGAGGTTAAATTGGTATAATGGATAAATGAAACGACAGATGAACCCTGTTATCTACCTCTGGGTTTTTATCTTCTTATCCTGCACGCCCCGGATAACAAAACCTCCGGTCTCCACTTTTAAGGTCTTTGACATCTTATACATTAATAATGGAAAATACACGGATTTGTTAAAAGTTGCCCATATACTTAATGCGGCAAAGGGAAAGAACCCCACCCTTGTCCTTTGCGGGAGTAAAATTTTTGGAAGTGACTTATCTTTTCTTGGAGAAAGGTCTTTTATCTTTGCCTTAATTAGAATACTGAATGAGGTTGGGTTTGATGCGATTATTGTCGGTACCGATTTTCTACCAATCTACCAAAAGATGGGAAGGGCGATTATTGACAGTAGCCGATTCTTTCTTCTCGCTTCCAATCTCTTCCATTTGGAAACGAAGAAGCCAGTCTTCCATCCTTTTCTCACGAAGGCGATAGATGAGAAAAGGATTTTCTTGCTAAATATTCTATCCCCCTCGCAGGACGAAGATATTGTCCGGTATAACGGCGGTTACTACTTAGAAAAACCACTCAATCTCTTGCGGAAGAAGGTCTC
>JBBIHO010000009.1:7717-10084 GCA_037446935.1 Caldifarciminota bacterium
CGGATGTATCGTTGATAGATTGCCGGATACGGTAGCGTTCCATTCCCTGCCGGTTCTCTTCATTCCCCAAAGCAGCGGTGATTCATTAATTCGGTATCGGGTGCTATTTAAGGAAGATAATTTTGATTGGCAACGGGAAGGTATGCTTTTTTCTTGTGAAGAGGTCATCTCGCAAATTGATACCGCATCCGCAAATTTACCGTGGCGAGATGAGGTTCGTAAATTACAGGTGAGAATTGACTCTTTTCTTGATGCGGAATTTATAAAGATGGAGAGGGTAGTTCCCAGGAATAAATTAGAGGAGTTTTTACTAAAGAAGACAAGGGCAGATTTCATAATCGCAGAACGGCCGCTTTTTGCGAAGGAGATAAAAAAGGGGAAATTAAAAAGGCGGGACATCTGGGAGACACTTAATGAAAAGGGATTTTTAATCTTTGGCGAAATCACTGCGAAGGGAATGGATGCGATTAAGGAAGAGGGGGATGTCTATATCTTCCCGCCCAAGAGGTTATCAAAAGATTCTTATTGGATTATCGCCCCCCAAAATCTTTTCCGTGGTAAAGAAGGATATTTTAAGAATGGTTATTCCTATTTACCATATTCACTATTTGAATTGACCTGTGAGTATTTGGCGACGCGATAGTGGCAAATTTTAATAGACGTTTTCGGTTCCTACGGTTTTTGTGGTGTATCTTTCTATTTTTCTATTTTTACCACTTCCCGAAGAATTTTTTTGCCGATGCCATATCAGAAAGGTCAATCATTCCCACCCTCTTCTTTATTTCCCTTTTTTTCTGGATGATAATTGAATATTATTTTTCCTCTCCTTTCTTCCAGTCCGGAATCTTTTTTTTCTCCCCGGTGCTAAAGAATCTCTTTTCTCTTTATTTCTACCCCTATTTAATATTTTTAGTCTATGACTTTGGCTGGTGGGGGAGGGGTCAGATTAAATTTCTTTACCCTGGGATTAATATTATCGGACTGCTCTTATTTTTTCTGGGGACACTTCTGCGTCTTTTTACCCTATTCTTATTTATTAGCAACCCATTACCAAAATTGGTGAGGGCTCACTTATTTAAGGTCTCCCGCCATCCTCGGTATTTGGCTACCCTCATTCAATTAATTTCGCTTCCCTTTGTCTTCTCTTCTCTTATCGGGTTTTTTCTTTTACTACCGGGAATTTTTATTGTAAAGAAAGAGGCAGAATTTGAGGATAAACAATTGCGAGAACAACTGAAGAGAGATTACGACCGGTATCTGAAAGATATTCCTTTACTCTATCCTCATTGGCGACGGTAGCCGAGGATTTTTCTCAGTCGCTTCCACGAGCGGACTATTGACAATTAACCAGTTATCTGCTAATTTAGTAGTATATGATAAAGCCGAACTTGGTATCTTTTTGGATACTCTGTCAGGAGTGAAGATATCAGGGCGGGGGATAAACTTGGGGTGAATCCGCTACGGCGGAAGGCTACTCTTTCGGCCTAACCCGTCAACTAACCTCGCAGGCTAATGAAAGAGGCACTGATTGCCTCAGGCGAAAAATGTAAGTTGTAGTTCTTGCCGCTGGTGAAGGCAAAAGAATGAATAATTCTTTGCCAAAGCCTTTAATAAAAATTTTAGGCCTTTCCCTAATTGAAAGGGTTATCCTCGCCTGCCGAGAGTGCGGGTTGAAGGATTTTATTATTGTCCTGGGCTATAAAGGAGAAGAGATTAGAAGATATATTTGCAGTTGTAAAGAGTTTACTACTTTGAGTTTCACTTTTTTATTTAACCAAAATTGGCAAGAAGAAAATGGACGGTCGCTTTTAATGGCTGAGAGATTAATAGAAGGAAATTTCTTGCTCCTGATGGCTGACCATGTGTTCTCTGTTGATGGATTAAAGAAATTCTTGGCAGATGAAAGTGAGGGACCAAAGATGTTAGTGACAAAAAACCAGAAATTTATCCCTGATATTACTATGGAAACAAAGGTTAAGATTGTGGATGGTTTTGTGAAGGACCTGGGTAAAGAATTAAAGGAGTTTGACGGAATTGACGGTGGAATCTTTCTTCTGAACCAAAAGGTCTTTCAAACCTCTCTTTTCTTTTCAAATACGGGAAAAGAAGTGATTCCACTTCCTTCAATCATAAAAGATTTTGCTTCCCACCACCCCTTAAAGGCATTCATCATAGAAGATGGTTATGTGATAAATGTGAATACCAAATCCGCACAAAAGCTGGCGGAAGAGGTCTTACTCACTACCCAGGTAAGAGAAAATGACGGTATAATTGCACGCCTTTTGAATCGCCGGCTCTCAAAACATATCACGAAATTAATTGCTAACTCGCCGTTAAAACCAAATCTAATATCCCTCTTCGCCTTCT
>JBBIHO010000009.1:10109-15594 GCA_037446935.1 Caldifarciminota bacterium
CAATTCTCGGAGGAATCTTAGCCCAACTATCTTCCATATTGGATGGCGTGGATGGTGAGATTGCCCGGATAAAGTTCCAAAGGTCTTCCTTCGGGGCTTATCTTGATTCTATCTTAGATAGATATGGGGATAGTTTCATCATATTCTTTATTGGGCTCTCTCTATATCTTAGAGCGAATAACCTTTTAATCTTGGTTATTCTCTTCCTTGCGGTTATCGGTTCCTTTATGTCAATGATAACCCGGGACAGATTTTTCGTTGTAGGAGGAAAGGAATATCCCTTGAAAAGGGAGGGATGGCTTTATTATATTCCAAACACTCGGGACTTTCGGCTCTTTCTTGTGATGTTGGGTGGCTTGACCAATACATTATTTATTACCTTACTCTTATTGGCGATATTATCAAACTTAAAGACCCTGCTCCGACTTTTATTCGTGAAAAGGCTCTTAAAGTAGCGAACCATTTAGGTAATTGAATTTTCCCAAAATCACCTTATGGTGCGAGAAAGATTAAAAATAGAAATCTATTAACACTTACATTATACCCTTGACAGGTTCCCAAATTTATGTATAATTTAATTAGTTACCAACCATAAGTTTACCCTTTGGCTTTTACTTGAAAGGAGGGATTTTTCTTTTTAAAAATGGGGGACGATACAGGGGGCGATACTTTTGGCCTCATCAACAGCGTCATTTTCGGTCTGATTAGAGATTTAATCGTTGGTGAAATTTATGGTTTAATTGCCGGTCTTATTTTTCGCCACATTGGCCGCTTCATTCCGCGTCTCATTAGAGGCTTAATTGCGGGCATTATTGGCGGTCTTATAAAGGGTGTCATTGAAAGCCTAATTGAAGATGTAATCTTCTATTTAACTACCAGTCTAACTGAAAGCATAATTCGCCCTTTAGTCAAAAGCCTCCCCTCCGGATTAGATTTCTTTTTTTTAATAGTTGACTTTTATTAAAGTTTTGTTATTATAAGTAAGTTTTATGAAGCATTTATCGGTTAATTTAGACCATGTCGCAACCCTCCGGGAAGCGAGAAAGGAATCTTTCCCTGACCCGGTGCAGGCTGCGGTCCTTTGTGAATTGGGCGGCGCCGATGGCATAACGGTTCATCTACGGCAAGACCGGCGCCATATAAAGGAAAGGGATTTAGAACTACTGCGGGCGACCATAAAGACGGAATTGAATTTAGAGATGGCGGCAACCGAGGAGATGTTAAATATTGCCTTGAAGGTAAGACCAGATGTCGTAACCCTGGTTCCGGAAAGACCAGAAGAGTTAACGACTGAAGGTGGTCTTGATGTGATTAAGAACTTTCCGGTTATCCAGGAAGCGATTGGGAAATTAAAATCCAACGGCATAATTACGAGTATCTTCATTGAGACCGATAGGGAACAGATTAAGAAGGCAAAGGAGGCGGGAGCGGATAAGATTGAAATAAATACCGATGCCTATTCAAAGGAGAAGGAGCGGGAAAAGATCTTAAGTCGGATTAGAGATGTGGCTTCTTATGCGACCAGTATCGGTTTAAGAGTGCATGCTGGTCACGGCTTGAATTATACCAACATCTCCGATATATGCCAAATTACCGAGATTACGGGTTTTTCTATTGGATTTGCGATAGTTGCCCGAGCGGTCTTTGTTGGCTTAAAAGAGGCAGTGAACGAGATGAAGAGGTTAATATGCGCTACGGTAAGATAAAGTTAGGTCTTATTTTAATCGTCATTGGACTTGCCTTGTATTCTCTTTTTCCGACTTATCAGTTGTATAATTCAATTCCGAAACGGGAGGCTTACTTAAAGAATCTCTTGAAGAGTGCCGGCACGAAGGAGGATAGTTTAAGGATTGAGTCGGAATTGGTTGATTTGGAAGCAGAGAAGATAAAGATTCACAAACGAGCACTCCATCTGGGATTGGACTTAGTCGGCGGAATGCATCTCGTCTTAGAAATTGACAAGACAAAATTGAGCCGGGGGGAGATAAAGGATGCGGCAGATAGGGCTCTTGAGATTATAAAGAACCGGGTAGACCAATTTGGTGTATTTGAACCAATTATCCAGCGGATGGGTGAGGATAGAATACTCGTTCAATTACCGGGTGTTGACCGGGAACGCGCCAAGAGTATTATTGGGCAGACTGCCCTCTTAGAATTTAAACTGGTAGCCGAAGAAAGGCTGGTTAGTGATATTTTAAGGAAGATTGACGAGTATTTCAAAAAGACAAGAGGTCTGGATACCACAAGAGAGACAGGGTTTTTAAGTTATATAATTGATGTGGGGAAGATTGATTTAGGGGTTGCGGAAAAGGATTTACCGGTATTTACCGCATACCTGAGAGAAGTGGATACAATAATAAATCCCCGGAGCCGTGCCGAAAAGGAGCATTACGAGTTTCTTTTCGGACCATTTGAAGATTACCAGGGAAGGAGGATAAGAAGACTTTATCTTGTGAAGAAGGTCCCGGAATTAACCGGTAGGGATGTCGCCTCGGCGCGGGTTGATGCCTATACTGGAAGTGATATAAATCTCTCTAACACCTGGATTGTCAGTTTGAAATTGAATCGGGAGTCAGCCCGAAATTTCGCCTCAATTACCGGGCGTAATGTCGGGCGGCGTCTAGCGATTGTTTTAGATAATATTGTCCGCTCGGCACCAATCATTCAGGAGAGGATTCCTTCCGGAGAAGCGATGATTACCACCGGCGATGTGAACCCGGAAAAGGCAAGGGATTTGGCAATTGTGATTCGTTCTGGTTCCCTTCCGGCGCCGGTTTTAGTGATTGAAGAGAGGTCGGTTGGTCCGGCATTGGGCTTAGACGCGATAAATAAAGGTATCAGGTCAGTGGCAATCGCAGCACTTTTGGTCGTCATCTTTATGGGAATATATTACAGTCTTGCGGGCATCATTGCTGATTTTGCTGTGCTGGCGAATATTATCTTCACATTGGCACTCCTTTCTTCCCTTCGGGCAACCCTTACCCTTCCCGGTTTAGCCGCCCTTGCCCTGACCGTCGGTATGGGAGTGGATGCCAATGTTTTAGTATTTGAGAGGATAAGGGAGGAGTTGCGTTCCGGAAAGACAATCAGGGCAGCGGTGGATGCCGGTTTTCAGCGAGCACTGGTCACAATAGTGGATGCCAACCTAACCACGGTAATTACCGGCCTTGTCCTCTATTTCTTTGGCACCGGACCAATAAAGGGATTTGCCATCACTTTAATCTTCGGCTTGCTCGTTAACCTCTTTACGGCTCTCTTTTTGACCAAATTTGCGATTGATGGCATATTAACCAAGTTTGAATTAAGAACTCTGCCGATATGATAAGTTTGATTCCTAAGACCAATATTAATTTTATCGCCATGAGAAAGATTGCCTATATCCTCTCCCTCTTCCTGATTATTACGAGTATTTCCTCTATATTCTTCCATCGGGGTTTGAACTATGGGATTGATTTTACCGGTGGCACAATCATTCATATTTCATTTAAGGAGATTGTGAAGACTGAAGATTTACGAAGTATCCTGCAAACGATGGGAGTGCGGACGGCGATGGTGCAGAAATATGCTGAGGGATACGAATTTATTGTGAAGATTGGACCAGCAGATTATCAGAAGTTATCTTCTTTCTCCGCTGACTTAATGGCAGCAGTCCAATCGCGTTTCCCCAATAGTCAACCAGAGATTTTGAAGGAAGAGACGGTCGGTCCGCGGATCGGACAGGAGTTACAGCGGAATACCTTAATTGCCCTCATTATCGGCATAATTGGTATCCTTCTCTATGTCAGTTTTCGTTTTGACTTCCGGTTTGGCACCGGAGCGGTCCTCGCATTAATCCATGATGCAATCGCCTCCATTGGTTTTGTATCCCTCCTTAACATTACAGTAAATATACCAGTTGTTGCTGCACTCCTCACCATTATTGGTTATTCGGTTAATGATTCAATTGTCGTTTCGGACCGGGTGCGGGAGAATCTTAAGAAGTTCCGCAAAGAGAATTTTATGACCCTTCTCAATCGGAGTATTAATGAGACCCTTTCCCGAACCATACTTACGAGTTTCACCACTTTGTTGGTTACCAGCATGCTCATCTTTCTGGGAGCAGCGGATATTAAAGACTTTGCCCGGGTGATGACTTTCGGTATTATTATGGGAACCTATTCCAGTATCTATATTGTCTGTGCCTTGGTCTACGAGTGGCAGAAGAGGTTGCCGCAACGGTAAGGGGGAGTTAATCCTTAAGGATTTTTATCAGGACTTAAACCTAACTGCAGTTTGAATTGAAATTTAGCTGGCTAAAGATTATTCTGGGAACATTTTTCTACACTGGCTTCGCTCCATTTGCTCCAGCCACCTTTACCTCGCTTTTTGCTTTGTCGCTACCTTATCTTTTACAGGGTTTCCCCTTTTATTACATTATTATCACAATCTTAACCCTTTTTGGCGGAGTTCAGATTGCTACTGACCTGGAGAGAATCTGGGGTAAGGATGCCCGGCGGATAACGATTGATGAGGTCTTAGGAATTCTAATAACCTTTCTTTTTATCCACCCGATAAACTGGAAAGTCTTGCTGGTCGGTTTTCTTCTCTTTAGGTTTTTTGACATTATAAAGTTACCTTTTATTAAAAGGGCGCAAAGGATTGAAGGTGGTTGGGGAGTGATGCTTGACGATTTAATGAGTGGGATAATTTCTAATATTGGATTGAGGATAATCCTTCATGTCAGCAGATTTACCTATGATTAAGGCATCAATAATTATCATCGGTAGTGAGATCTTAGAGGGAATAGTTACCGATACCAATTCCTCTTACATTAGTAATAAACTCTCTTCCTTGGGCATCTCTCCTTTGAGGATAACAATTATTGGCGATAAACGGGAGATTATGGAAGAGGAGATTAAGCGCTTATTGGAACTTTCGGATCTCCTTTTCATCTCAGGCGGTTTAGGCCCGACCCCGGATGATTTGACAAAAGAGGTAGTAAGTTCACTCTTCAATAAGCGGTTACTCATTGATGAAACAACCTTAAAAAAGATTGAGGAGTATTATGCCCGGTTAAAGATACCAGCACCGGAGGAGGCAACGAAGCAGGCATTATATCCTCAGGGTTCGCTCCTCTTAGAGAATCCGATAGGAATCTGTCCGGGAATGATTATGAAAGAGAAAGGGAAATATCTTATCCTCCTACCCGGTGTCCCGGAGGAGATGCGGAAGATTTTTGAGACAGGTGTTTTGCCATTCCTGGAGACGACATTTCCTTTGAAGCCAATTTTATCTACCCTCATCCGCACCACTGGTATCACGGAATCGGAGATTATGGAGCGGATTCCCCATCAGGTGAGTAAAAGGTTTAAAGATTGTGAGATGAGATATTTGCCATCTATCTTCGGAGTGGATATTAAGATTACCACGGAGAGAGATAAATCTCTATTGGAGGAATATAGAAGGGAGATTACCACGCGCCTCGCACCTTATGTTTATGGGATAG
>JBBIHO010000009.1:15613-17094 GCA_037446935.1 Caldifarciminota bacterium
GAAGGTGGGAGAACTTTTGCGACAGAGGGGCTTGACCTTAGCGACTGCAGAATCCTGCACCGGTGGGCTTCTTTCGGACCGGATAACAAATGTTATTGGCAGTTCAGCGTATTTTCTTGGTGGGGTAATCGCCTATTCCAATGAGATTAAGAAGATGGCTTGCGGTGTAAAGGAAGAGACTCTAAAAAGATACGGGGCGGTGAGTAAGGAGACAGTCTTGGAGATGGCAACTGGGGTGAGAGAAAGGTTTAAGGCAAGCATCGGTATTGCCGTCTCCGGTATTGCTGGACCGACTGGCGGTTCACTCAAAAAACCAGTCGGTTTGGTTTACATTGGTCTTGTAGCGACCAATAAAACAATTTGTAAGGAGTTTCGCTTCTCAGGGAATAGAAGAATGATAAAAGAGGCCGCAGCACAGAATGGCTTAGATATGTTGCGGCGCTATCTGGAGGGTTATGATTAGGAGTTTCATCGCAATAGAAATACCGAAGAAGGTAAGAGAGGAGATAGGGAAGATAATAAGTGAGTATGAGGATAAGATTCCCTGCCGCTGGGTAGATAAAAAGAACCTCCATATCACCCTTATCTTTTTGGGCGAAGTCACTGAGAAATTCTTACAGGATGTGAAGAAGGAATTAGCCAGAGCTGTGATGGGTGAGAAGGGTTTCCAGATAAGATTGGGCGGTTTTGGTGCCTTTCCCTCTCCGAAGAATCCTCGGGTATTATGGATTGGTATCCCCGAGGGGGGAAAGGAGATAGAGCGATTACAGGAGAGGATATTAGAAAATTTAGTGAAGATTGGATTTAAGCCAGAAGAGAGAAGATTCCATCCCCATTTAACCTTGGGAAGGGCAAAAGGGGTGATTAAAGATATTGACCTATTTGAAAAGAAATACGAGAGTGAGGCGATTATGATAAACTCTATCGTCCTTTTCAAAAGCACCTTAACCCCGGAGGGTCCAATTTACGAAAAGATAGAAGAATACCCTTTGGGATAGAGAGCTGCCTTCTAGATCTTGCAACTCCGAAAATCTTTGATATAATAATTTATGACATTTTTCCTGATCTCTTTATTCCTTTTCCACCAAGGCATCCTTTCAACCTGGGAGATTGCACCGCTTCCGGTTTATAAATATACCCTAAATAACGGATTGCGGGTTCTCATCTATGTTGATACCCTCTCACCAATGGTCTCAACGCAACTCTGGTTCAAGGTCGGCAGTTATTATGAGCCATCGGGCTTAACCGGAATCTCCCATCTTTTGGAACATATGGCTTTTAAGGGGAGTAAGAATTATCCGGGTGATTTATATTCAAAGTTAATTATTGAGAATGGTGGCAATGAAAATGCCTTCACCTCGGATAATTATACTGCCTACTGGTCAGATTTGGCAAGTGATAGATATGAGTTGGCATTAAAATTGGAAGCAGACCGGATGCAAAATCTTCTCTTAGATTCCAGTGAGTTTGAAAGTGAAAGG
>JBBIHO010000010.1:0-16997 GCA_037446935.1 Caldifarciminota bacterium
AATTAAAGATGCCCATAGAGGAAAGGGACTCGGTCTTCAATTCCTACGACATATTGAAAGAACAAAGGTCATTTTATATGTTATTGATATAACCTCCCCGGACCCAATCGGCGACTATCAGATTTTAAGAGGGGAGATTGAAAGTTATAACCCTGAAATCTTAAAGAAGAGACAGGCGATTGCCTTTAATAAGATTGACCTCTCTCCATCCTCCAAGAAACATATCTTGCCTTCTGCCTTTTCTATTCCGGTATTTTTCATCTCGGCTCTCAAAGGGGATGGTGTGGCAGAATTAGAGAAAGGGTTAAAAGAACTTTCGGTCGCTCCGCTCCCGCACGATGTGATAGGATAAGAACTTCTGGACACTATGAATTTTAATCCATTTTATATCGCGTTACTTGATGTTCCAAAAATCACCCCGCGGAAGGTGAAGAACCTCCTCCGGGTCTTCAAAGACCCAGAAAGAATCTTCCGGGCGGAAAGAAAAGAACTCCTCGCCGTGGAAGGGATTGATGAAGAGACATCCTCTAATATTAAAAGGTTTAATATTGAAAATTGTCGGGAAAAGATAAAGGTTATGGAGAAGATTGGAGCGAAGATTATAAGTTTCTTAGATAAGGATTATCCAAAGAGTCTATTAGAGATAAAATATTTTCCGCCGCTCCTTTTCGTTTTAGGCGAGATTAAAAAGGAAGATGAAAAGGCGATTGCAATTGTCGGCACGAGGAATCCTTCCCAATATGGAAGGGATATGGCGGAGAAATTTGCTTTTGAATTAGCCAGTAATAAAATTACAATTATCAGTGGTATGGCAAGGGGAATTGACACCGCGGCGCATATTGGCGCATTAAAAGGTAAAGGTCGAACAATCGCGGTGCTTGGCTGTGGTATTGATATAACCTATCCCCGGAAAATAAAAATCTCCGAGAGCACATTATAGAAAAGGGAGCGGTCATTTCAGAATTTAATATTGGAACACAACCGGATAGATTCAACTTTCCCGGGAGAAACCGAATTATTAGTGGACTTTCCTTAGGGGTTTTAGCAGTTGAGGCACCAGAAAAGAGCGGGGTCTTAATTACTGTCTGGTGGGCAGCGGAACAGGGAAAAGAGGTCTTCGTCGTCCCCGGGCCAATTAATTCCAAGAAGTGCGAGGGAACAAATCGTTTGCTGAAAGAAGGAGCAAAACCTGTTACTTGTGTGGAAGATATTTTGGAAGAGTTCAGGATGGTGCATGAGAAACGAGAGGCAAAAGAGATTGAACTGAAACCGGGGGAGAGAGAAGTTATTGAACTGATTTCTGAGGCTCCACTCTATGTTGATGAGATAGCGGAGAGATTAGAAAGACCAGTGCAAGAGATTCTCACTCGGCTTTTAGATATGGAGATGCGAGGAATAATTAAACAACTTCCGGGGAATCGCTATATCAAAGTCTATTGAGATTTGATTTTGTAATAAGAAAGGGATGAGCGTAGTAGCACAGAACACGGAGAAAGTAGAAATTTTTAAAAACTAAACACTAAAAATAGGATGTTTTTATGATTAATACCTTCTTGTGTATAATGCCGGTGACCAGACAGGTTTAGTTGCTAAAACTACGGGTAGGATTAAAGTTGAATTCCTGAGAAGATGATTTTATATTTAGCAAGATGCTTAATAATTTTAAGAGATTTTGGTATAATAGAAGGACAATGAGAGTTATTATTCTCATATTTATCCTTATCTTTAATCTCTTTGCCTGGGAGACTTATAATTTAGAGATAATCTTTATTGATGCCGAACCGGAGATTCAAGCATTTGGAGCCTGCCTCTCCTCGGGCGATTTAAATGGAGATTCCTATTCTGATGTGATAGCAGTAGGTAGTAGAAATCCTAATATTTACTTTGGCGGACCAAATATGGATACAATTCCTGATTTAGTCATAAGAAGGGGTGTCGGTTTTCTCGCCTGCGTCGGTGACATAAATAATGACGGTTTTGAAGACCTTGCCTTAGGGAATCAGCATGCCGGTGAATATGGGTCAGTTATGGTATATTTCGGTGGAAACCCGATGGATACAATCTGCGATTTATTATTTAACGGTCCTTTGGGGGCCTATGAATTTGGAACAGCGATTGCCTGGGGTGGCAATATAAATGGTGATGGTTATGATGACTTCATAGTTGGTGCTTATCGGGCTTATACCAGACCCGGTTTTGCCCCGGGAAGGGTTTTTATCTATTTTGGTGGACCGAATTTAGATACGCTTCCGGATGTGATTCTTAATGGCGGGCATAATGGTATTGAGGAAAGTTTCGGCTGGCATGTCTCCGGAGGTGGGGATGTAAACGATGACGGTTTTGACGATGTCTTTATCTGTGCTCCTGATTATGGTGCATGGGAAGGGAGAATCTACATCTATTATGGCGGGAATCCGATAGATACAACTCCTGATGTTATGATGAGAGGAGAACATAGCGGACAGTTTCTTGGGGAGAACAGAGGTGGCTTCATTAAGAACTATTCATTCTTTGACCATACGATATTTGGCGACCCAGATGAAGACTATACCAATCCCCTTGATGGAAAAGTCTATACCCTTTATGGCGGTAATCCGATGGATAGCATCCCTGATATCTGCTGGTATGGCAGAGAAGATACAAGCGAACTTGGTTTTTCAACCGGAAGCGTGGGAAGGATTAATGGCGATTTGGATGAAGATTTTGGTTGTGGCGCAGTTTCTGAAAATAGGAAACGGGGCTGTGCCTATATCTATTTAGGAGGCAGAGAGATTGATACAATTCCGGATGCTTGGATAAAGGGAGAAGTAACTTATGACTATATGGGGAGTATTGTTTCCGCAGCAGGTGATGTAGATGGCGATGGTAAAGATGAAATTCTGGTTTCTAACTATGTGGCTCATTTTCCAGAGAGGGATAGAGTCTTTATATGCAAATATACCGGGCCCGGAGGAGTAAAACAAAAGGATGTTGGATGTCAGGTTTTGGATGTTGAGTTAAATATTCAGCCTAATATAATTAGAAAACAATCCGTGATTCGTTTCCGTTGTCCGTCATCGGTGAGTAGAAAGGAATTAAAGGTATATGATATTAAAGGTAGATTGATAAAGTCTTTCTCTTCTCTAACGGTTAGCGGTGAGCGAAAAGGGGAGAGCATTATCGTCTGGGATTTGAAGGATGAGAAAGGAAGGAAAGTTTCTAATGGGATTTATTTAATTGAATTGGTTGTTGGAAAGAAAAGGAAAGTTGAAAAGATAATAGTGGTAAGATGAGTAAATATTGTTTCACCTTCACTTTATCTTCTCCCGTCAAGGGAGAGGAAGAGAGAGGTTATATCAAACAGGGGGGCAGAAAAATTCTTTTATCTCTCCGAGCCGGGATAAAAGAAAACCGCCTCCTATGTATTATCAATTTATTAAAGGCTCGGGGATTTGGTCTTTTGGGGGCAGGGCTGAATCCTTTGATAGAAAATGCCCTATAAGGAGGGTTTTATGTGCAAAAACAAAACACTTATCATAGCCCTGATTTTAATCTTATGGGCTATAGCGAAGGGTCAGGAACTTACCTTTTCAATACACGATACTCTTGAAGAGGGTTCTCTCTTTATCATAAGCAACCAACCTGAAGGGCGGACGCTTAATTCCATTTGTGCTTTTCATAAAGCCGATACAGCCGCATTTTATGCGGTTGGTGACTCTGGCATCTTAGTCAAATTAGTTCAAAGGCCAAGGTCTGGTTATCCGCAAGCCTGGCAGGACCTCCGCATAGAGACAAGGACACTGGACAGGAATCTCAATCTCACTGGTGTCTGGTTCGCTAATGAAAATCTCGGCTGGTGCGTTGGCTATCGGAATAATGGAAGCGATACCGGGGCGATATGGAAGACGGTAGATGGGGGACAGAACTGGAGTCGTTTTAATCCTGAAGCTCTAAGACGGTTGTTCCCGATTCCGACCCGGTTTTTGAATATCCACGGATTTAGTGACCGGTACATCTGGGTCTCTTGCGCTAATGGTTATATATTGAGAACGACGGATGGGGGCGAGAATTGGCGGCTACCCACTAATCCTAAACCCGGTGGTCCGGATGACTTCAGTTATTTCCGACGATAAGGACATTCTCTAATTACAATACCGCCTGGGTCGCTGGCGACCAATCACGACTGATTGCCCAGACGACAAACGGAGGAGAGAGTTGGACACCGCATTGTCCTTTCCCAGATGATAGTCTCGTCTATTTTGACATCCAAGAATATACTAACGAGGAGGATTTTTCACTTGCTGCCTCTAAGGGTTTGATAGTCACTTACTGGAACAATGAATGGCGTAAGGAATATCCCGTTGGTGGCGATACAATAAAAGAACAGTGGTGGCGTGGGCTTGCTTTGCCTCCCATAACAGGAGACGAGCAAGAACTTTTCAGGCCTGAGAATTTTGTCGGCACTGCCAGCACAAAGGTCTGAGGATGTGCTCGCAGAAGTCTCAGTTTTTGCCGTTTAAGCGACAACGGTCAAGATTATCCCTATGATTGCAACGACATTGCGACGATTAAAGATGACCTACCTTCATCCATTTCATTTCGACGGACGGATTGGTGTGTGGCAGTTGGCACCCCGAGAATGATTGACGGAACTCCCCGTTTGAACATCCCTTACTGGTACGAGCCTATGGTAGATAAAATCGGAATTAAATTGTCTTATATTACCGCATCGGAAAATATGGATACTGTTGTGAAAGTAAAGTGGAGAGCGGTAAATAATACGGAGAGCGCACTTGAGTGTACATTTCAGATATGGCGAAGTCATTCCCCTGAGTTCAATGTGGGAAATACTCCACCTTCAACCTATCAAGTGATAGCTGAAACAACGGTGATTGTTCCGACGAATAATATTGAGGTTGTTTATTATGACCATCCACCTGATAACAATTTGTATTATTACGGGGTTACGATAAAAACAGTAGAAGGATATCCACTCCATAATAGAATCTGGCAAACTTTAAGTATTGACGTAGGTCGAGCGCCTGGTGCCCCAGGAAGAGAACCTCCGAGCCCTCCTTCTGAGTTTAGAGCCTATGATTATCCCAATGACCAGGGCTGGAAAGTTAAAGGGAATTGGACTCCCCAAGAGGGCCAATTAGAATTCCTCTTCTGCCGAGAAAAAGATGCTATCCCAAGTGATGATGGTCATTATGTGGAACCGGAATGGATAGATGCTACGGAGATCGCACGACCAGGCACTTTATTAAGAAGAACAGATGTGACTTCCGCAATATCCCATAGGGCACTACCCGGTCTTTTTAGGGAGTATTGGGTTCGGACTTATGACCCAATGACAGATTTAGCATCGGAAAGAACTATTCAAGTGGAAGATGTCGCTTCCCGGGATAATTGCCCACCGCCAGCAGTTCAGAACTTCCACTGCGAATATAACCGCCAATTTGATGCCTTCATTCTGAAATGGGATGAAATCCCAAGGTCTGAGGAACCAAATATGGGTGGTTATTGGATTTACCATTGGGACCCTACTTTCGGTGATTATATTCCTATTAATAATGCCCTATTAACTCGTAATCGCTTTGTTTATAAAAGAAGTCACGGTCAACCACCGATTGGAACCTGCGCCATCAGAGCCGAGGACCGTTCCGGTAATCTTGGACCAATGCAAGAAATTGAGATAGAATTTCCCTCAGCTATTTTAAGCAACTCTCCTAATGCCACTGCCTTCAATAACGGCAGAAGATTGGTGAGAGTTCCGAATACCGAATTCCTCCATTTAACTTATGGAATAGATGGATTTATTATGTATGCCAACTCCCCAGACGGCGGACAGAAATGGGACTACCGAACCTGTTTGAATAACGGGCATCATCCGGCAATTGCTATCAATGAATATGGACTCCCCTGGATTATCTATCTTAAAGATAACGATGTCTGTTATACAATCCAGGACTGTGAAAAGAACTGGCGATGTGGAACTCTCTTTGACGGTGATTCACTTTTAATTCCCGGTCCTCCTTCAATTGTCCTTGGTCCACCCTCAGCCTTTCCAGAAATGCGATATGCGTTTATTACCTTTCCGGTATATGACCTAAATATTAATGCCTCTTTTGTCTTCTTTGCTAAACTACATGACCCACAATTTTCTTCCCAACTCTATCTTGCACCAGTTGACCAACCGAATTATTCACTTTCGGATAGTTTTGCCTCGGTCTCTTTAACTCCTGGTGATATTGCCCACTGCGTGTGGCAGAGGGGAAGTGAAATCCTTTATTCTACTGCCAGTATTGAGCCTGGGCAATGGGAAAATATTATCTGGGAAGGGCCCCGGGGAATTTCTGACCCGGATGCCGTCTCTAAACATCCCTCTACCGAAACCTTCGGTGATATGGTCTTTATGCTCTGGAGTGATTACGGTTTAGGAGAAATTATTCAAACCGGAAAGGTGGTTTATGATGAGATATGGATGATTCCGCAGAATGTGAGTAATACCCAAGGTTTCTCTGATTATCCCCAGATGTCAACACCCAAAATAATGTCCTGGCAGGAACTCTTAGAAAATGGTAAATGGGAGATTATGGCGAATGTGATGGGGAATTTAGTTAACTTCAGTGAGACCCCGGACAGCAATTCCTCTTATGCCCATATTAACGCCTTGCTTCCTGACCCCTTCGGTGGGAGTAAGGAACCGATAGTATATTCTGCATGGAGCGAAGAGACAAATCCTGATACTTTGTATGAGGTCCGAACCAGAAGATATAAATCTTCTTCAAGCGATGTGAGTGCCAGCCATTCAATTGAAGGTGGAGAAGAACAGGCAAGTTTCTATTGTCAACAGAGGGATGGCTATATTAACTATCAGGGCTACTCCTTTGACTACGGCAATTCCCTTTTACAATATGAGTTGAAATATCTAAATCCGCAGTATTATTATAAAGCGGAAGCGATTGTCTATTCCAATAGAAATAACCAATTCCGCGAAAATATCCAACTGGATACTGCTCCGAGTGTTGCTCTCAGTTTCAGTGCCTTAAAGCCGGAGACGATAAGAATTGCGCTACCAAAAAATATCTATCGCGATAATAAGATACTACTAAAGATTAGAAAAGAACTTGGTGCTTATGCCTCATTAGTCAGCCTAAAACTCTATCCCTACGAGGTATTGAGAAGAGAAGGTGGCGGTGGACAGAGCGGAGGGATTTCCAAATTACCAATTGAACCAAGACTCTTCCAGAATGTGCCAAATCCCTTTATCAACAAGACAAAGATTACCTACCAGTTTCCGATAGAAGGAAGGGTAACGCTTCGGATATATGATATTGCAGGGAAACTCGTAAGAACCCTTATAAATGAAAGACAGATGCCCGGTGTTTACAATATAATCTGGGACGGTAAAGATAAAGATGGTAGAGACCTGCCAAGCGGAATCTACTTTTATCGGTTAGAGATACCGAACTTTGAGACTGTAAAGAAGACCACGCTTTTGCGATAGACCTCTCTTAAAAGGAGACAGCCCGCAAACCCTGAACTTGTTTCAGGGCGGCGTTTTATTTTTAGTTCTTAGGCGGCAGGCAATGAGACCAGAAATGAGGCAAGTGCCCTATCCCGACAGTTGCTCTTCGGAAGTTTCTCTCTTTGGCTTAATTTCCGCAGGGGCCTCGTATAAGGTCCAGATACCTCTCTTTTCAATCAATCTAAACTTTTCAATAAGCGGCTTATCGCTTAACCTTTCTTCCCCGGCGATTAGGAAGTAGTCATATTCTTCCCAGCCTTCCGGAAATATTGAATACCAGGTCTCCCATTCATCAATCCTGGGCAGGGGATAGGGTTCATTATAAATGATTGGTGAATACCGAATATAGGCAAAGGTAAATCCACAGAGTCCTTTCTTATAGATTGAGTAATAGCAGGGAAGATGGATGAAGGTATCGTAACCAAAGAAGTCAGCCTTCGGTCTTTTCTGATAAAAAAGACCAACAATTCTCTTGCCTTCGGGTAGTTTTAAGAGCATCTCTTTTACTGGTTTCACCTCTCGGTCATAGAGGAGAAACCTTACCTGGAGGCTAAGCCAAAAGGTGAAGAGGGGGATGATGAGGAGGTATTTGATTAGACGGTGGCGAAAATCACTTAAATTCATCGCGAGTAAGGTAATGAGCAATAGAAAGAGAAGTGGGGCAAATCTTTCGTTTAAGAATACCGCCTCGGTATACATACCGGGAAAGAATGAGTAAAAAAGAAAGGCAGAGAGAAAGAAGAAGGAGAGATGGCGATAATTATCTCGGAAAAGAAATCCGATTCCGCGCCTCCGGATAAGGTAGAAGGTGGTGAAGAGAGAGGTGAGTAATATGAGTTTCAGAATAAAGATATATGTTTCATCAGTTTTGATTCCGACCCGGCGTAAAAAATCCCAGAGGTTATTATATAAAGCAAGCGGTGTGAGATATTGCCGAAACTGTTGTTGGATTTCACTTCCTTCACCACCAAATTGTCCAATCTGCCAGGGGAGGAAGGTGATAATAAAGGTAAGGAGAAGGGGAAGTGTCAGCGGCAAGCCCCGGCGGAGGAATCTTCCTCTAATATTAAAGGCAAGAATGAGGAGATAAGTAAAGAATGAGAAGATATAGACTAAGGAGTGACAGAGGAAGAGGAGCAAAAATAGGATGCCGATAATGATAAGATGGTTATTCCTTCCTTCACCCCGGAGATACTTTATCTCATAACTGATTAAAAGGAGGATGAAGGGAATGCCGATATTAATGCCCATAAAACCCCAGAAGAGGTTGTAGTTATAAGAGATGAGGAAACCAAGGAGGCTAAAATATTCATTTCCGCCAAGGGTCTTTATTAAAAACCAGAGGGCGAGCGGAAAGAGGAGTAAAGAGATGGTGATATAGATTTTATTGCTGATCTCTAAGGCCAGGATGAAACTTAAAAGGTAGTTGAAGAAGAGATGGAATGTGTTATGCATCGGGAAGAGGCGCAGGGAATAAATTTTATTATAGTTGAGAGCCGGGTTATTATAATTCTTTAAGATGAAGGCGAAGTTTAAGTGCTGGGGGAGATCAACAAAGGGTAAAAATTCAACAAGCCAGACCGGAAAAATATAGAGGATGGAGAATATGAGAAAAAGGAGGTGATAGGTTCGCTTATCCATAATCTCGATCTTTGGGAATGAAAAAGGCGAGTATTAAAGAGATGAAGGAGGAGAAAAGGGAAATGTAGGATGAATATCTCTCAATCTTTCCTCCCTGAGTGCGGATTTTAATCCAATGGCTACCAGAAGGAAAGGGAAAGCAGAGGAAATGGTCTTTTGTCTCATAGACCGGGACTGGCTTTCCGTCAATAAGAACCTCAATTTCCGGATAAAAACTCGTAGCCGCACGCAGGAAACAGTTTTTAGAGGCTATGATTTCACTTTTTATCTCATTGTGAGCAATAGAAAAACTACGGAGAGTAATCTCCGGTTCTGGGCCGGGAAGCGATTCGCATCGCAGGTGTTTTCTTAAGGGAATAAAGTTGCAGCTACCCTTTTCGTGAGAAATATCAATATCTTCTAAGAGTTCTTCCCAATCGTGAGCGATATAGAGCGATTTCTCAACAACCAGTGATTCAGAAGGTAAGGGAATTAAGAGGTTGGAGGCGAGAAAGGAGGGGATAAATGGATATTTGCCAATTGCTAAGGGTGGTTTGCGTTCGGAGACAATGAAGCGGTCATCCCAGATTAGTCCCTTTTTTAAGAGGACGAGTGTCTGGTCAACCTCGCCTCCTAAGAGGGTGGGAAGGGTGATGAGGTGGCTGATGCCGCAGAGTCTTATAATTTTGAGTGATTTATCACTCAACTTACGAGTTGTTGAGTCGCCGAGGTCGCCTGCCAGGCTGTTTATCCAGGGATAGACATATAACATATTTTTCGCAGCAAACTGATGATATGGAGGACCATAGACCGAGGGAAGATTGGCAAATAAAAAGCCCATTGCCGGATACCGACATACCCTCTTAAATAGATCTATCCCTTCCATTGGGATATCAATATCTACTACCTTTGCTACCGGTTCTCGCTTTAAGAGTTCATAGATTTCATCCCGCAGTCCCAAAAGGTCTGTTCGATTTTCGTAAGGGAAGAGGATTACCCGTGGCAAACAGTCAAGGATGATGAGAAAGAATACGATATAAAATGTGGTATTGCCAGTGATTCGGAAGGAAAGTAACTTCTCTTTTAAGAAGCAAA
Organism: Caldifarciminota bacterium; assembly: GCA_037446935.1. Lineage (GTDB taxonomy): Bacteria > Hydrothermota > Tepidihabitantia > Tepidihabitantales > JBDRVQ01 > JBBIHO01. The sequence continues at coordinate 10,226 of JBBIHO010000010.1, forward strand.
AGCCATCAATAATTAGGAGAGGGGAAAAGAGGACGAAGAAGGCTAAAAATCGCTGCGGTGGTAGTCCAGCGGTAAATAGAGGTTCGCCCCTTTTTAGGAATACTGGTAAGAAGGTCAAAAGGAGAGAGAGAAATACCCCTACCAATGCCTCGTCTTTAAATAATTGCCGATTTTTCGCCCGATAATAAATTGCCAGACCGATAAGTAAAATAATACTCCATCCTAAATAGGCACCGGTATAACCGCCGATCTCTGCTCGGAGACCGGTAAGGACCAAAGGGTTAGGAGAGGGTAATTTGGAATAGACCTGAGGAAAACTGTGCGAGGCAAATTTTTTTATGAAGGGAAGGAGGAAAAAGGCAGAATTGGAAAAGGCGATTAGTAGGGAGAGGATGCAATAGGGAAGGATAGAGAAAGAGGGTCTCCTCTGGTTGGCGAATGGTAATAGCCGGAAAAAGAGATAAAGGAAGAGGAAGAGGAAAGACCAGATGGTATAAACAAAATGGGAGAGGATGAGGAGGGAGAGAGAGATACCAAGGAAGCAACTATTTGCGAGTGTCGGTTTTTTTAGGAGCCTTTCCAAACAGAAGAGTGAGAAAGGAAGGAAGAGAAAGATTAAGGCTAAGGGATAGGTGCCAATTCCGACAACATACATTGTCCGCCAAGGAACTAAAAGGTAAACAATCGCACCTAAGAGCGATTGGAGAGGGTCACGGCCTGTCTTTTTTAAGAACCAATAAAATGTGAAACCGGAGATGATGTTGACAAGAAAGAGGAGAATCTTCGTTGCCCAGAAGACATCGCCACCAAAAAATAGAGCAAAGGTTCCGGAAAGGAGAGATGGTAGCGGACTATAAAATCTTAAAGCCGGAAAGCCGGAATAGAAGAAAAATGAGAAGAAGGGAAAATTCCCTTCCCTTAGCCAATCATAAACAAATCTTGTTCTAACCAGATGGGGCCAGACATCACCGGCGACCGGATAGCCAGGAGATACGAAGGAATAGGAAGCGATGAGAGAAAGTCCGAAGAGAGCAATGTAGATATTTTTCTGGGTGGTGCCGGCCCATGGTATTTCCCTGATTGCGGAGGGTTTCTTTTCTCTTTCCGCTTGGCGCCGTTCTATGAAAGCGGGTCTCCTCACCTCTTAAATCTATCAGAAAAATGAGGAATGTCAAGTAAGTTTTGTTAACCACGGTGCTTCGGTCAATTCGTTCTTGCCGATGGGAATGGCTACAGATAAGGGCCGATAAATCTCAAATAGCGATTTTCTCGCAAAGGATACAAAGGGTCTTATTTCGTGTTGCGCCGTTTGATACAATGGGCAATAAGCCAAGGAAATGCGGAATAAACCTGAACCGGAGTGACCTCAGAACTGAGGAATTGCAATAAACTCTTTTTGTTCCAATGCTGGCGGTGTTCGGGATGGTCGCCAAGGCGGGAAAGATATTTACCGCGCAGGAGATTGCCGAGACGGAAATAGGGTTCGTTGGGGACAGAGATTATTATATCCCGGCTTGAGACACGATTGAGGGAGCGGAGGGCTTTTGCCGGGTCGGTCAGATGTTCCAGAACCTCCAGGCAGAGGACCAAATCAAAGGTATTGGCATCGTATTGAATATCATAGATATCTTCCACCAAAAAGGTTAAATTGGGGAAACGGTTCCTTGCAAAATTAATAGATTCTTGATTGATGTCAATGCCCACAACCTTAGCCGGAAGGATATCCCGGAGTCGGGCAATGGTTTCGCCCTCACCGCAACCGGCATCAAGGATACTTCTGGGTTTGAGGGGTTGAATGATATCTGCCAGTTTCTTGTAGAAGCGACTAATTACAAACTGAACAACCGGATTGGCAGTTTGGAACTTCCGATAGTTTGAGGTATCAATCATGACTTGGTTCATTCCCGCCACGGCGTGTCTCCGAGGTGAGCAGAGTTTTACTTAGCGATGGTTGAAGTCTCCGATTCGCCTTTAATGGTGTTCCTCATTTCTTGGATGATATAGCGCGGACTTTGCTTGGGAATGGCAATCATCTCGCCTAACAATCCTGTGGCAAGGAGTTGTAGCCCAACTAATATGAGCATCACGCCAATTATCAATGCGGCAAGATGGGTCTGAAATGTATCACCCATTATCTTCCGGATAAGTACATAAATCTCTAATAAAAAGCCGATAATGAGTGGCAATAAACCCATTGCCCCGAAGAAGTGGAGGGGTTTATGGATAAAGGCGGTAATGAAGCGGATGGTCAATAAATCAAAGATACTTGTCCAGAACCGAGTAATGCCGTATTTACTCTGACCATACTTGCGCTGCCGATGTTGAACACCGCATTCGGTAACCCGAAATCCTTTGAGATGAGCCAACTCAGGGATAAAGCGGTATAAATCACCGTAGAGTTCAAGGCTGGTGGCAACCGCTCGCCGCAATACACGGAATCCAGAGTTAGAGTCATGTAGTTTTAAACCAAAGATCAAACGCACTATGAAGTTGAAAATGCGAGAAGGGATTGTTTTGGTTGGTTCGTTAGCCAGTCGGTTTTGTTTCCAACCAACTACGAGGTCGTAACCCGATTTTAAGACCATGAGTAACTTGGGAATTTCCCGTGGGTCATCCTGAAGGTCGGCGTCAAGGGTAATTATTATTTCACCGTGGGCGACATCAAAACCAGCAGTATAGGCAGCAGACTTGCCGAAGTTACGGGTGAAGCGAATTATCTGAACTCGGTTGTCCTGAGTTTGAAGTGTCTGCATCTTCTGAAGCGTGCCATCAAACGAACCATCGTCAATAAATATGATTTCAAAGTTACGAGAAAGATTTTCCATTACTGCCACTATCTCGGAGTAGAGTTCGGTGATTGACTCCTCTTCGTTAAATGCGGGTATGACAATTGAATAGTCAACCTTTTGTTTCATTTTGCTATCTAATCATTAGTGAGCCGACGATAAATATCAAACCGACCAACACTTGCGAGAAAATCGTAGTTTTCCTCTAAGAAGAATCTTAGTTCGGTAAATTCCATAAAACTGCGGAATGAATCCTTGTTATGTCCTGTCACCCAAGGAGTTGCATCTTTATGGGCAATGACAAATAATTTTGGTGGGTCTTGCTGAATGGCTTGTAAGAATTCGGCGCGCAATTTTTGGGGCGCCCATCTTACAACCAGTGGGAAGTTATACAAAAACCGGGAGACGATTTGCCGGCGGGCAAGAAAGTATACTAATGGTTCATATCCCCAGATAAAGATGCGATCAGCAGGGGTTGTTTGAGTTTGGAGATAATTAGCAAGCGCAATGTCTTCGCGTAAAGAAAAGTCCTCACCAATATCGTGCCGACTTTCCATCCAGTAGTCGCGGACTTCAGTTTTTTGCGCCACAAATCGCCAATAAGTTTTGAAACCGCTCAGGATATGGGGAGATTAATAAAATTCCCGTCGCAATTAAAAGCAAAAGGATTGTCCGGGGCAGTATCCTGCGCCATTGGTTCCATACCGGTTTGAAGAGTTCAATAAGGGCAATTCCTCCCAGGATAGATAGCGGTGGGAGAAGGGAAAGATAGTGATAACGAAAGAATTTGCCTTGAGCATATAATGAAAAGAAACCAGCACCGAGCCATACTAACACGAGAACCATTGGTAAGACCTGTTTTCCTTTCCGCTGGGCAATGAATGTCAGGGCAGGCCCTAATCCGGCGAATCCTAATAAGGGACCGATGCAAAAGTTGCGGTCAAAGGTGAAGCCTTGCATCATTGATAATATTTTCTTAAATAGACCTTGCTCACTTCCAAGTTTAACATAATCGGGCATTAATCCGAACTGACTTTCTAAGAATGCGGGAAGAGCCCCGGAGAATAAAAGAATTGTTCCGGCAGCGATTGTGGTTAAGAATCCGCCAAGCGCGAGGTAGAAAATTGCCGATAAACCCAACTTATTTGAGCGGCGATTAAATAAAAGGATGATGAGAACCAGACCCAAGAGAAGTATCCCAGCAGGATATTTGAAAAGGGCAACCAAACCGCAACTGATGCCAGCCATTAACCAATAAGAGGCACGGAAAGAGGAATTATCTTCAATCAAAGGATTCAATGCGACCAAGGCAAAAAGCATCGCTGCTGTTGCCGGGAGATTTAGCCAGGCATCGGTCTGGGCAGTGTGCCAGAAATCGAGCATATTGTATTGCAGAGAATAGAAGAGACCAGCGGTTACAGCCAGCCAGCGTCTACGGAATGCCCGCCAGGTGAAGAGATATAAGAGATAGGCAGTGGCCATTGTCCAGAGGAGGTCAAATAATCGGATGGCGGTCATTGAATGGCCGAAGATGAGGAGAGATAAGGCATGGACAAATGTCGTAAGGGGTGGTTTTACATTAAAGACATCCCGATAAACTACCTTCCCGTGAAGCATTGAATCGGCAATGAAGGCATGGATGCCTTGGTCCCGGCCAAAGGGAAAGATGAGGGTTACGGAACTGAGAAGGGATGAGGCAAGGAGTAAAAGAAAGACGGGCAAGGCTTTTTTCATCCTTCAATCCCTAACATAGGTAAGTATTATTATAGGGAAAGAGAGGGTAAAGGTCAAGAAGATGTCGGGAGTTGACTTTTTGCTAAGGATGCGATAAAATAAAATTATGATTTCAAAGATGCGAAAACGGGTGAAGGTAATAATGTTTATTGTTGCCTTCACTTTTGTTGGCGGTTTCTTACTCTCTGAGGTCTGGCAGCTTTTGCGGACCGGTCGGTTTGGTAGTTCACCAATCCAAAAGGGAATATTGGGATATGTCGGAAAGAATCCGATAACCTTTACCGAATACCGTAATAGTTATGATTACCTATTATATCGTATGCAACGAGAGAAAAAGGTTAAAGATATTTCAGAGGAGGAGCGGATGCGTCTTGATGACCAGACCTGGCAGTATTTGGTGCAGGAGAAAAACTGGGAAGAGGTATTAAAAAGATCCGGGATAACGGTAACCGGGCAGGAGATATTTGAGATAATGAAGGCAAACCCGCCTCCGGAATTGTTGGAAAGACCAGAATTAAAGGATTCCCTCGGTAAATTTGATTATCAAAAGTATCTTGCCCTTCTGCAGAGTCGGGAGAATCAGGAATACTTTGCCCTTTATGCCCGAGAACTTTTGGATATCTTGCCTAAGGAAAAATTTCGGATTGATGTGAAATCAGCATTTCGGGTGACAACCCCAGAAATTGAGGAGAAGGCAAATTTGGAAAATAAGAAGATTAAGGTCTTTTATATTCAGATAACTACCCAGAAGTTCCGTTCCGATGAGAAACCGACCGAGAAGGAATTGCGGGCATATTATGAGAAGAATAGGAAGGAGTTTGAGACGAAGCCTTCAGCACAACTCAAATGCGTTGTCTTTCCGATTCAGATTTCCGCACAGGATTCAGCGGATGCTAAAAACAGTATTGAGGATGCCTACCAGCAGTTAAAAAGGGGAGAAGATTTTTCCTTGACGATAATGGATTATTCGGATCATCCGCAGGATACCTTCTCCTTCTGGTTAAAATTTGCCTCCCTTGATAGTAATTATGTAAAGAACTTAAAGAGGATTCCGGTGTCTGGATTTTCGGAGGTCTTACAAAGGGGTGATACCTATCAGATTCTTAAGGTTGAACAAATAGAAAAGGATAGTGTGAAGGTGAAGAGGATTGTTTCTCGGATTAAATTGTCCGCCTCCACGATTGCGGCAATCTATGATTCAATGAATACCTTCATTGATAAGGCTCTCGTTGATGGGTTTGATACGGTAGCAAAGGCATACGGTCGGTTTGCCATTCCGCTGTCGCCGCTTGTGAAGGGAAGAGGATTGAGTTGGCCCCGATTGAGCAGTCCGGTTCAGTTAGAGTGGTTTGCCTTCAATTCAAAACCGGGTGCTATCTCGCCGCCCTTGAAAGGATGGGAAAATGAATATTATATTTTCAAATTAGAAAAGGTGGAGAAATTGCTATACCGTCCTTTTGAACAGGTGAAAAGTATCATAGAATTTAAGGTGAAGCGGGAAAAGGATAAGAAGAAGTTAGAAGAATATGCGAAAAGAATTTATGATAAGGTGCGACTCCGAAAATTGTTAGATGAAGTGGCAAGGTAGGAGACATTAGAATTTAAGACCGAGGAGTTCAATTCCTTTCAGTCTTGCCGGGATTTGAAGGGAGGAGAGTTTGCTGGTGCCGCTTATGCCTTAGAACCAGGAGAAGTTTCCCCCCTCATAATTACTGATTGGGCCGCATTCATAATCTTATGCGAGGCAAAAGAAGAGCAAAATACCTTCAATTCCGAAAGTTATCTCAAGAACCGCGTCCATTCCTTTACCGAGCAAATGTTCTACGAGTTCACAAAGTTGCCGGAGGTTAAAGATTTCCGGGCGGTCCGCCAGGAATCGCCATAAACTCCGGAATATAACTACCGGCACAGCGACCAGCATCTAAAATCTAACTTTTATTGGCGTGCCTCGCAGTGTGAGGACAAATAATTTCCACGATGTTTTTTATTTTCCTTCAAAAACTTGACACTTGATTCAAAGTGGTGTATCATACAAGGACGGGGAGTAGCGCAGTCCGGATAGCGCACCGCGCTTGGGACGCGGGGGTCGCTGGTTCAAATCCAGTCTCCCCGATGGCGCCTGTAGCTCAGTTGGATAGAGCATCGGATTTCTAATCCGACGGCCGGGGGTTCGAATCCCTCCAGGCGCGTAAGGGTTTATCTACTGGTTATCTTTTTTCTCCTGGGTTGAATCGGGCTTAACCTCTGAATCT
>JBBIHO010000011.1:0-16171 GCA_037446935.1 Caldifarciminota bacterium
AATATCACCGCAGCAGATGACCTCCAGACATTTGGCATCCGAGATATATTTCAAAACGCAATTAAGGGCTTCTAAATTAGAGTGGATGTCCGATATTATTGCGATTTTCATTTCTGCGACATACTTGGGTTTTATATATTCCATCTAATACGCCATTAATAAATCTTCTTCCCGCATCATCGGCATATTCTTTAGCAATCTCCAGCGCCTCGTTGAGCGCCACCTTGGGTGGTATATCAGTGAAGAAGAGGAGTTCGCAGACCGCAACGCGCATTATCGCCTTTTCTAAGAGATGGAGTCTTGAAAAATCCCATCCCTTTAAGTTCTTTTTTATTGCCTTATCAATCTTCTGCCGATTTTGTTCTCGGCAGGAAATTAGTCGGAGGAGATAGGAGAGATCTTTCCCGGTAAGATTTAACCTTTTGCTCACTTCCCCTATCAGGTCTTCAATCCGATCACCGCAGAGGTCATGGCGATAGAAGATCTCCATTGCCGCAATTCGTGCCTTTCTTCGCCCTCCCTTCATCCCTTTTTCCCTAAGCCCCCTGGGGAAGTTTTGCGTTTTGGGTTTCCCTTCTCACCCGGTTGGGAGTTTTTATGGGGGCTCCACTCCTAAATTTCTAAAATCATTCCTTTATTCTTTTACGCAAGTTAGCCATCTCAATGGCGGCAAGGGCGGCAAGAAAACCCTTATTTCCTTCTTTTGTCCCTGCCCTTTCAATCGCCTGCTCTAATGTATCCGCAGTAATTATGCCAAAGGTTACCGGAATTCCGGTCTCAAAGTGAATCTTCGCGATACCCTTTGTAACCTCAGAGGCGATATATTCCGCATGGGGTGTATCCCCGCGAATTATTGCGCCCAGACAGATTAGTGCATCATATTTCTTACCCGCAATCTCATGGGCAAAGCCGGGGATTTCAAAAGTGCCAGAAGTCCAGAATATATCGCAGGATTCCGCATTATGTCTCTCCAAGCAGTCAATGGCACCCTTCAAAAGGCTTTCGGTTATAAACTCATTAAATCGGGAGACGACAATTGCGAACCGACACCTTTGCGCATCAAACTGTCCTTTATATTCCTTCTTCTCCATGTTACCTCCTCAAAATATTTTTTGATCTTTGCTATTGGGGATAAGGTGTCCTAATCTATCCCTCTTGGTTGCAAGGTAGCGCAAATTCTCCCTTGTTGGTTTGGTCAAAAGAGGGACACGGGCAGTTACCCGCAGTCCGAATCCCGAGAGGCCCACTATCTTCCTCGGATTATTGGTCAAGAGGCGAATTGTTGAGAGACCCAAATCGGAAAGGATTTGGGCACCAATTCCATAGTCCCGGATATCGGGCTCATAGCCCAATGCCTTGGCAGAATCAACTGTGTCATAACCTTTATCCTGAAGGGTATAGGAACGTAATTTTGCCACCAGTCCGAGCCCTCTGCCCTCTTGCCGCATATATAAAAGGACACCTCTTCCTTCTTTCTGAATCATCGCAAGGGCGGTCTTCAATTGTTTGCCACAGTCGCATCTTAAAGAGTGAAAGACATCACCGGTGAGGCACTGGGAATGAACCCTTACCAAGACATCCTCCTTACCTCTCACCTCTCCCTTCACTAAGGCTAAGTGGTGATAATTCTCAATTGTGTCTTCATAGAGATAGAGGTTAAATTCACCGAATTCCGTAGGTAAGGAGGTTTTAAGGATATTTACCACCAATTTCTCCTTTTTCTTGCGATACTCAATCAAATCCCGGATGGTCGTTATTTTTAAGTTGAATCTCCGCGCCAGTTTAACGAGGTCGCCCAATTTTGCCATCTTTCCGTTCTCCGCCATAATCTCACAAAGGACACCAGCCGGATAAAGTCCGGCGAGTCGGGCAAGGTCAACTGCTGCCTCGGTATGCCCCGCCCTCCTTAAAACACCACCCTTTGCCGCCTTTAATGGGAATATATGCCCAGGTCTTAAAAGGTCTCCTGGCTTCGTCTTTGGGTCACATAATACCTTAACCGTTCTTGCCCGGTCATAGGCGGATGAGCCAGTCGTTGTCCCTTTTTTCGCATCAACCGGGATGGCAAAAGGGGTCTTAAACCTTGCGGTATTCTCATCTAAGATTGGTGGTAAATTTAATTCTTCTAATCTCTCTTCGGTAAGGGCGCAGCAGATTAACCCCCGGCCGTATTTTGCCATAAAGTTTATCTTTTGGGGGGTTATCTTCTCCGCCGCACAGATGAAATCCCCCTCATTCTCCCGTTTGGCATCATCAACCACAATGATAATCTTTCCCTTCTTTATATCCTGGATTGCCGATTCAATATCCACAAGGCGGTTTAACATATCATCTCCGAATTATAAGAAAGAATGAAAAAAAGTCAACCATTCTCTATTGACATAGCGGTAAGATTTTATTATCATTATCGTTTTTTTGACGACTAAATTGAGGAGGATTTATGAAGTATATTAGTCTATTTCTATCCTTATTTATTCTTCATTTGTTACTACCATTACCTGTCTTTGCCTTCACACCTTACTCCTTTCGCTATCAAGCAACTGCCTCTCTTTTCTGGGATGATTTTGATTTCATCCTTAACCCAGCAACGATTCCCAATGTGAAAGGAAGCCGGCTCTTTACCAATCTCTCCAATCTCATCTCCCAAAAGGAGGAGTTTATCGCCGATTCCTCAGAGAATACATTCCTCATCGGGGGTTCTACTGATTACCTACGATTTATCCTTCCGGCATTTGTTCATACCCGCTATCTCCTCAATAGACCACTTATGACCAATTTAACCGACAGGCAGGGAAATCCAATCTACGGCAAAGGAAGGGAGGTGAATACCGAATGGCAGGATATTGATAACAATGGTTCTTATGACTATAAGATTGTCCGGGAGAGAGAAGAAGAGGCAAGTTATGCTACGGAGCGGAATAATTTCTATCTCGGGTTGGGCAAGACCTTCGGTCCTTTTACCTTTGGGATTGGCTACTTCCGAGAAGCGAGTACCTCCTCTCATCTCTTACCGGATAGTAATTTCAATTACCTCCGCACCGACTATTCCTTAATCAGCGGTTCTTTCACCTATGCCGAGACTGCTCATTTCACTGGCGAGATGAAAGAAGAGAGGGGATTTGATAAATTCCTTTTAAGTTCTTCTTACAAAAAGGGTGACCTCGCCTTCTATCTCTCATTGGGCATTGCACCGCTTAAAACCACGGAGACGAATTACCTAACCGGGGAGAGTGCCAAGGTTCGTTCCCCAGTTGACCTTGACCGTTATCTTCTATCACAGACCACTGATTTACCCATCTCCGGCTTCTTTTTGCCAATTGATTTCTCAATCTATCATACGATGGAAAGGCAGGAGGGCATGACCGGCTACGAAGGGAGATACTTCTTATCCTATAGGATAGAATCGCGCAATTTGGCTGATGGCAAAATAATCAATCAGGAGAGTTCCTATACGAGCCTGGCGCCAGGATTTTTGCAAAGAAGAGAGGGAATGATTGAAGAGAGAAAAGGGAAGGCAAAAGAGAATAGATTTTGCCTTACTACCCATCAACTCTTCTTCCCGAGCGAGAGACTTTCCTTCGGAATCGGACTTGAATTTTTCCTCGCAAACCTCTTTGACTCTACCCATTCCCTCTCTTATAATAGGACCTTTCTCTCATTTGATAACGGTGATGGTCGGTCAACTCGGGAAGATAGTTCAGTGGAGAGATTCCAGGAAGAGGGGGCACTCTCCAAGAGAACCGGTTTAACCTATGGACTCGCAATCCCTGTCGGTTTTGAATATAAACCAATTAATTGGTTCGCACTCAGATTAGGTTCCATTTATACCCACAAGGTTTTTGACCAGACAGAGGTTACGAATATGACATCCTTTTCTCCGTGGAAGCGGATAATAACTTATGGCGACGGGACAAGGCGCGAAGTAATTGATTGGACCGAAGAGAAAGTGGGAACAAAAGAAGATAGAAAGGAGGCCACAAATACTACTACCTTCACTTATGGTATCGGCATTACCCCAAAGGACTTTATTTCAATTGACCTCACCGGTTTTGGCGAACTCTTAAACTTAAATGAGTGGAAGATTTCTATAACCTTTAAGTTTTAAGGAGGAGATATGAAGAGAGTAATAATACTATTTTTTATCACCGTCATCTTTTGCTCTATCTCCTGCAAAAAGGGGGAAAATCCTCTTGATGTCAATACCGATTTGCCAGCAGGAGCCGGTGCCCAAAACCTGCCCAAAGTAGAGGCCACCTATCCGAATAATCGCTCACTCCTAATGGATGAGGATAATACGACCCCGGGGATTCAGGCAGCCATAATTGTCACCTTCTCCGATTATATGGATGAGGAGAGTTTTACCCGGGATGCGGTTCTGATTACAAATACGACAACACTATCAACCTTTACTCCGGAGACAATCCTCTATCTTGCCACCCATCGCCGCTTATATATCAAATCAAATTCCTGGACAGGAAGTTCCGCATTTCTCTTGACCCTGAAATCGTCCAAGATAAAGAATACATTTGGGGCGCCGTTGGATGGTGATGGGAATGGCAAGGAAGACGGTGCGCCTTATGACGATAAACTCTTAACCTTCTATACGAGTGGTTCTTCTCCTGATAGTTGTGTTGACATCTTCCCTCCGCAAATAAGTTCTATCTTCCCAGATACAGGAAGAATCACTAACCGGATGCCAATGGTTCTTGTGACCTTTAATAAACGAATGGATACCTTAACCTTTAGCGAGGCGAATGTCAAACTACAAGATGAGATGGGTCGTTCCATCCCGATAAATATCATTAGACGACTAAACGAAGTATCCTTCCAACCGCGAGAATCTCTTTTATGGGATAGGCTCTATATCGTCAAGTTGGTCTCAGATGGCATAAAGGCGGAAAGTAGTAAAGGGAAACCAGGTTATCTCCGGAGGTTGGATGGTGATGGCGATGGTTGCGAGGCGACAGAACCCGACTTCTCATTTTACTTTCTTTTGGATTCAATCGCCCCACCAGTAGTGTGGGATTTAACGCGGGGAGCGGACAATTTTCGCATAACATTTTCTACGCTGATGGACGAGAGTTCGCTTACCGAAACAACCGTGAGGGGTTATGATGATAAGGGATATAATGGAGGAAGGATTGCCCTCTTAACCGAAAATAACAGGACCACTCTTTACTATTACTTCCTTCGTCCGGTGGCAGGGAGGATAAAGGTCTTCATTTCAAGGGATGTGCGGTCAAATAAAGGGAGGAAGTTGGATGGCAATGGGAACGGAATCGGTGGTGAGATATTTGATGACTACTGGAATCGCTAAATAATGACAAGCGAGGGTGTCGGGTGAGAAATAGGGATGAGATATGAGCCTCTTTTTGCTTGTTCCGATTAGTTTCATAATTGCCCTTCTCTTTGCCCTCTTCCTCGCCCTGAGGATATTAAAAGAGGATGAGGGAACACCGGTTATGAGAAGGATTGCCGAGGCGGTAAGGGAAGGGGCGCAGGCATATCTGAAAAGGCAATATAGTGTGGTTGGCATCTATTTTATCGGACTCTTTATTATTCTGATTATTCTGGCATTAAATGGCTTACTGCCGATATTCGTTCCATTTGCCTTCATCACCGGCGGTTTCTTCTCCGGACTCTGCGGTTACTTAGGGATGTCAATTGGGGTTCGCTCTTCGGCAAGGACAGCGAATGCCTGCCGGGAGTCCTTAAACTCCGGTTTAAGGATTGCCTTCTCTTCGGGAATGGTGATGGGACTGATTGTTGTTGGGTTTGCCCTCTTAGACCTATTCATCTGGTATTCCATATTAAATTATTTCTATCGGGGACTGGCGTTTGCCGACAAATTAGAAAAGATAACCTCAACGATGCTCGGCTTTGGCATTGGCGCCTCTTCCCAGGCACTCTTTGCCCGGGTTGGTGGCGGGATATTCACCAAGGCAGCAGATGTCGGTGCGGACCTGGTTGGAAAGATTGAGGCAGGGATTCCGGAGGATGACCCAAGAAATCCCGCAGTGATTGCGGATAATGTTGGTGATAATGTTGGTGACATTACCGGAATGGGTGCTGACTTATACGAATCCTATGTCGGTTCAATCGTCGCAACGATGGCTTTATCCGTAGCCGCTGGTTTAGGCGAGAGGGGGGTTCTTCTACCATTGGTGATTGCTGGTGTGGGGACCATCTCTTCAATAATTGGTAACTTCCTTATCCGCACCAAAGAAGAGGCGACCCAGAGTGCACTTTTGCGGGCTTTAAGAAGAGGGATATATGGGACGACAATTCTGGTCATCGTTGCTTCCTTCTTTTTAGTCCGGGCAATCTTACCTGTGAAATATTTTCCAGTCTATTGGGGGTTATTAGCTGGCATCCTGGCTGGTCTCTTAATTGGCTTCTTCACCGAATATATCACCTCGGATGCCTATTCACCAACCCGTGGTGTCTCTTATGCGGCAAAGACATCAACCGCAACAGTAATTATTGAGGGGCTTTCGGTCGGTATGCTTTCCACCTTACTTTCGGTGATTACGGTCGCGGGAGCAATCGTCATCGGTTTTTATTTAGCCGGTGGTTTTCATAACTTAAATCTTGGTCTCTATGCAATTGGTCTCTCCGCAGTTGGGATGCTTTCAACCCTGGGGATAACATTAGCCAGTGATGCTTATGGTCCGGTTGCGGATAATGCCGGGGGCAATGCGGAGATGGCTAAACTCCCTCCCTATGTTCGAGAGAGGACCGATGCCCTTGATGCCTTAGGGAATACAACCGCTGCGACCGGTAAGGGATTTGCCATTGGTTCAGCCGCGCTTACTGCCTTAGCCTTGATTGCCGCCTATCGGACAGAAGTCCGAATTGTCAGTCAGGGCTTGCGAGAAGTTAACTTAAATCTCTTGGATGTCCGGATAATTACCGGAATCATCATTGGGGCGATGCTACCTTTTGTCTTCGCTTCCTTTATAATGCGGGCAATCGGTCGGACTGCTGGTAAAATTGTGGAAGAGGTGAGGAGGCAGTTCCGAGAGATTAAGGGACTCCTCGCCGGCGACCCTAATGCCAAACCCGATTATGGTCGGGCGGTTCACATCTGCACCGCCGGGGCACAGAAAGAGATGATACTCCCTTCGCTTCTTGCAATAATTGTGCCGATTCTTATTGGATTGATTCTCAGTGTGGAGGGAGTGGTTGGGCTTTTGACTGGTGCCTTGACCTCGGGTTTTGCCTGTGCGGTGATGATGGCAAATTCCGGTGCCACTTGGGACAATGCGAAGAAATATATTGAGAAGGGGAATTTAGGTGGCAAGGGCTCAGAGGCTCATAAGGCAGCAGTTGTTGGCGATACGGTTGGTGACCCGTTAAAGGATGCGGCCGGTCCTTCCCTAAACATCTTAATAAAACTTATGTCAATGGTCTCAATCGTCTTTTTGGGATTTATCCTCAAATTCGCACTTCTGAAATAGGAGTATCAATCAGCCTATCTTTTTCGCATCAGATAATATTTAATTATGCCCCAATTTTATTGAGGGGTAAAATTATATTAGAATTATCTCGTAATGGAAAAGATAATTGGTAGAATTCTGAAGAGGTATTGAGAGGAGAGCGGGTTGATTCAGAGGGGAATAGCGATAAGGTGTGGGAAGAGAGATAGGTCAATTTACCTTTTGGAGAATGGAAATTTAAAGACCTTTCCCTATTCTCTCTCTTCTCTTATCTGCGGGCGGTCGGAAAACCTTTCGGTAGACTCGTTTCTCACCGGGAAAGAAGAGGAGAGCGAGATTCTCTGCCTCGTCTTTGCCGAGGAATATTTTTTAAGGACTGGAAAAGACAAGGAAAGATAAGAGTAATATAAATCCGAAGCAGGGTCTTGGTGCCTGGTTTGAGGTCTACATCAGGGTGACAAATGAGATTTGCGGAAGGCTACGCCGGGCAAAAGGTAAATTATCCGAAGAGAAGGTTAGGGAATGGGAGGAGAAGAAGATAAAAGAAGGCTGCGATAGGGAGATAATGAAGATTGTCTCTGAGGAGTTTGGTAAAATTTAGTCCATCTATGAGCGGATTCCTCAGTACTCTTGCAAAAATTGGTCTCTGTGTTTACAGGGAATATTTTTTGGCTTGAAGAGCATCTATCAATGGATTGTCTGTAGTAACTATTAGGCCTTTTGTTTTGTAATGAGTTTTTATAAGATAAACATCATCAGGGTTTATGTCTACTACTCCATTAACTCCTTCAATATCTACCTCCTCATATTTTAAATGGTTAAACTTAATATTATTCCAATAAATTCTTGCTATTTTTCGTTCTATGCCATCAGTGGCTCTTTCTGAAAAATCTCCTTCCTTTTGTTGAAATTTTGATGATTTTGCAACGGCAATTTTATCGCATTTTTCTATTAGGGTCTCAAGAGAGCGAATTGCCTCTTTTTGTTTTTCTTTACCATTTTCTCCACTCAAGTCAGACCACAACCACTCATTTATTATAGAAATGCTTTTAAGTCCTCAAGTTCACCTATCATAAAAGAAGAGAGACCTCCTTCAATCTGGCCGTTTTCGTAAATCTTTTGTTCGTTAAAAGTTGTAGCCTTTCTTTCCTTTTCAACTAAATAGCATTTTACATCTTGAGGGTTTATATCCTTTCTCCGAACCGCTGCTAAAACTGAACTCACAAAAACCTCGCTGTGTGTAGTCAAAAGGATTTGTTTCTTTTCTCCTTTAACAATGGAACAAAGGATTTTAACAAGAGCACGAATCATAGAGGGATGAAGATGGATTTCTGGTTCTTCAATTAGAATTGTCTTTATTTCGGGTCTATGAATCTTTCCGAGGAGATAGACAATTTGATTTACTCCAAATCCTTCATTTACAAGATAAGAAGTGGTTCTTGCTGACTTATCTGTTGACAGAAAATAGACAGTTGCAGTTCCAAGAGGAGTATAGAGTCTAAAATCTCTATTGAGTATCCTTTCTAAATCCACACTTACTTTTGGCGCAAGATTTGGGTCGTTTATAATAATCGTTGCCACTTCATCTTCTGATGTTGGGTTTGAACTTACCAGAGTTGGTGAATAGTGTGCCTTGAAAAGGCCTCTTTTGTGCGGTGAGATATCAATTCTTTTTAGATATTCTGGAATCTGGTTAATCTTTTGAGCTATTTCTAATGCCTTTTGCTGAGTTTCTGCGGTAGGTTGCTTAGGAGAAACTGATGATGAAATGCCATTCCAATTGACATTATATTCTTCCTCTCCGTTTTTAATTACATATGAAAAACTTTCGTTCAGTCCGTAAGGTATACTCACTTTAGCACTCATCTTTACAATTTCTGAATTCAGGGAAAACTCAGCGGAATTTTTGCTTAATGAAATTCCATATTCTCCATCGTTGAGAGAAAAATAAATACCAATCGCTCTTTCCTTCTCTTGATTAAATACGCAGTCATCAAATCCACCAAGGTTCATAAATCCAAGATTAAAGAAACTATCGGATGGTTGATTGGGATTTATAATAAAGTTCTTGAGAACAATCAAGGCGTAAAGTAAACTTGACTTACCGCTTGCAGTTGGTCCATAAAGGATAGTTAAAGGTGCAACTTCAACCTCTCTATTTTCTATAGATTTTAATCCTGTTTATCATAATGACATCCGCTCGCCATTCATATCGGGAATTCGCCTTTTGTGCCAAATTTGGCGTATTGGCGAACTGCCGATTATCCTACCTGCAACCTCAGATTTCATATAAAAGTATAACAAAAAATCCTGCCTGTTAAGTAAAATTTTCAGTTTAATTCTTGACAGGGGATTAAAGGGATATATAATATCCAATGGCTCACAAGGCGATTGGTTTAATATCCGGGGGATTGGATAGCATCTTAGCGGTGAAAATCATCTTAGATTGTGGGATTGAAGTTTACGGTTTAAATTTCGTCTCCCCCTTCTGCACCTGCACCAAAAAGGGTTGCCGGCACCAGGCGACAAAGGTAGCACAGGAGTTTGGTTTTCCTCTAAGGGTCATCCATTTGCGTGAGGAGTATATCCAGATGGTTAAAAATCCAAAATACGGCTACGGGAAGAATCTGAATCCCTGCATTGACTGTCGGATACTTCTCTTCTCTAAGGCAAAGCGAATAATGGAGGAAGAGAAGGCATCTTTTGTCTTTTCCGGTGAGGTTTTGGGTGAGAGGCCAATGTCACAAAATCTTTTGGCGATGCGGATAATTGAAAGGGAATCAGGACTTGAAGGCTTACTATTAAGACCCCTTTCGGCAAAACTCTTACCACCAACTAAACCGGAGATTACCGGCATCGTTGACCGGGAAAGATTATTGGCAATTAAGGGGAGGTCAAGAAGACCCCAGATGGCACTCGCAGAAAGGTTCGGAATAAAGGAATACCCAACACCAGCCGGGGGATGTCTTTTGACTAATAAGGAGTTTGCGGCTAAGGTTCGCGATGCCTTTAATTTTGGCGAAGATTCCCCGCGGGATATGGAGATATTAAAAATTGGCAGACATTTTAGACTAAAGAGCGGGGCCAAGGTGATTGTGGGAAGGAATGAGCAGGAGAATGAAGTCCTCCTCTCTTTAATTAATGGCATAAAGGAAGTAGTTGTTCTAAGAGTTGAGGACTCTCCAGGACCGATTACTATCTTATATAAAGGAAGGGATTCTTCGGATGGAAAGATTGCGGCAGCTATTCTTGCCCGCTACTCTGATGTTAAAGATAGAGAAGAAGTAGCGGTGATTTGTGGGGGAGAGAGAATAATCGTTAAGCCAATGCCGGAAGAGGAGATTGCCCGCTTCCGTATTTTATGACCCCCTCTTCATAAGGGAGACTGAGTTGACCATTGGGAGATTTTCGGTTATAATCAATGTAGAATTATTATGGAATTTGCAAAGGTCTATAATCCAAAAGAAGTTGAGAAGAGAATCTATTCCTTCTGGGAAGAGAATCGCTACTATCACGCATCTATCACTTCCAAGAAGAAGAGGTTTGTGATTTCTATCCCTCCGCCCAATATTACCGGTTCTCTCCACATCGGACATGCCTTGAATAATACCCTCCAAGATATTCTCATCCGGAAGAAAAAGTTGGAAGGTTTTGAGGTCCTCTGGATTCCGGGAACTGACCATGCCTCAATTGCCACTCACAATCAGATAGAAAAGGAATTAAAAAAAGAAGGCAAGACCCGGTTTGATTTGGGAAGGGAGAAATTTCTTGCCAGGGCCTGGGAATGGAAGAATAAATATGAAGGATATATCATCAGTCAATTGAAGGCATTGGGCTGTCTTTGCGATTGGGAGCGACTCCGCTTCACAATGGATGAGGTCTGTTCAAGAGCGGTAAGGGAGGCATTTTGCCGTTATTATGAGAAGGGTTTAATCTATCGGGACTACCGAATTATTAACTGGTGTCCAAGATGTAAGACCGCAATCTCTGATTTAGAGGTGAAAACCCTCATCACACCTTCTAAATTATGGTTTATTAAATACCCAAGAAGGGATGGAGAGGGGGTTATGATCGCCACAACCCGTCCGGAGACACTTCTCGGTGATACCGCAGTTGCTGTTCATCCAGAAGATGAGCGGTATAAGAAGATTATCGGGGAAAAAGTGATTCTGCCTTTGATGAACCGAGAGATTCCAATAATCACCTCGCCACTGGTTGATAAGGAATTCGGCACCGGGGCAGTAAAGATAACACCCGCCCACGATGCCTTAGACTTTGAAATCGGCAGGGCAAATAATCTTCCCGCAATCAAGGTGATTGATGAGGATACCCGGATTACCAGTGAAGGGGGTAAATATCAGGGATTAACCAGGGAAGAGGCAAGGGTTGAGATTATAAAGGACTTAACGAAAGAAGGACTCTTAATAAAAGAAGAGGATTATTCCTTACCCTTGAAGACCTGTGTCCGTTGCGAAACACCAATTGAGCCCCTCCTCTCTTTGCAGTGGTTTTTGAAGATGGCAGAAATAGCTCAACCGGCAAAAGAGGTTGTGGAAAAGGGTGAAATAAGATTTATCCCGGACCGCTGGAAATATGTCTATTTAGACTGGATGGAGAATGTGAAGGACTGGTGTCTATCAAGGCAACTCTGGTGGGGTCATCGGATTCCGGTATTTTACTGTGATGATTGCCAAGAGATAATGGTCTCACGCATAGACCCTTCAGAGTGCAAGAGGTGTCAGGGTAAAAATATCCGACAGGACGAGGATATATTAGACACCTGGTTCTCCTCTGCCCTCTGGCCATTCGCCACCTTGGGCTGGCCCGAAGATACTCCTGAGATGGCACTCTTCTATCCGACCGATCTCCTCTCCACTGACCCGGATATCATATTTCTCTGGGTCGCAAGGATGATATTCTCCAGCCTCTTCTTCACCAAAAAGATTCCTTTTCATACAGTTTATATTCATTCCACAGTTCTATCGCAATCCGGAGAAAGGATGAGTCGCTCGCGTGGGGTTGGCGTTGACCCGAATCTCATAATTGAAAGATATGGCAGCGATGCCCTCCGTTTCACTCTAACCAATTTAGAAACCCAGTCCCAGAGCTTCCGCTTCTGGGAAGAGAGGGTAACCTTAGGCCGAAACTTCGCCAATAAAATCTGGAATGCGGCAAGATTACTCCATCCCGTGCTCTCGCAAATTCCCCAACCAGAATCTGAAGATCTCACATCTCCCATTGACGAATGGATTATCTCAGAGTTTAATAAACTACTATCCGATGTCAACCATTCCCTTAACAATTATAACTTTTCTGCCTATGCGACCTCTCTCTATGAATTCTTCTGGCATACCTTCTGCGACTGGTATTTAGAGTTCTCTAAGAGAAGGATGCGCGAAAAAGAACCCAGCACCCTTTATACCCTCCATATTATCTTTCGCAATTACTTAAAACTCTTACATCCAATAATGCCCTTCTTGACCGAAGAGATATGGCAGAGGTTTCGCTTTGGCAAAAGTATCTTGGATGAAAGATGGCCGGAGAAAATCCCCCTTCTTCCTTCGGAGAAGGTAGGAATGGTCTCAATAATGCAAGAGATGATTAAAGGAATCAGGACAATTCGGAGCGAATTGCTGATTAGTCCTAAGGTCCTCCTCACCCTATTGATTAATCCTTCTTTAACCCCGCAGGCGTTAATTGACTTCCTGAAAGGGAATATGGAACACCTCCAAACACTGGCAAAGGTTAAAGAGATTGGATTAGCCGAAAAGAGACCTCCCCTTTCCTCTTCCTATTCTACCAGTCAATTTGAGTTCTATCTGCCGCTCCTTGGTGTGATTGATGTGAATAAGGAGAGGATGCGGATTGAGAAGGAGATATACGAACTCCAGCAAGAATTGGCAAAGATTGAAGAGCGTCTCCGGGACGAGGAATTTATAAAGAAGGCAAAGGAAGAAGTAAGGGTAAGGGAAGAGAAGCGGAAGATAGAATTTACCGAGAAACTGAAAAGATTGAATAATAATCTCTCTTATCTCGTGTGAAATACTTAATTGCCATCCTTTTTTTAATCACCCTTTTTACCTTTTTGATATTCTATAATATAAAATATATCCCCCTGCGCGATGCCTATCTCAAACTCTGGGATGAGAATAAGATGTGGCGAGAGGAGGTGGCAGAGTTAAAGAAGAGGACCGAAGAATTAGAGAGTTCCCCCACCCGAAAATTTTCTCTACTCTGGGACGATTTATTCCCTAATGATGAATCGTTTCTCTTAAAGGAAGAAGGTAAGGCGCAGTTAAATACCATAATCCCGGAGATTATGAAAGAGGGTGGTGATGTCTATATCTACAGTTACGGTCTTGCCTCGCCACCCAAAAACCTAATTAAGATTTATCCTTCAAACTGGGAATTTACCAATGCCAAGGGTAAGGCGGTTGCCAGTTATCTAATTCTTATGGGTGTCCCAAAAGAGAGAATCTATGTCGTCAGTCATATTGCAACGAATGAAGTCTCTTCGGAGAAACCACCCCGGCGCTGTGACATCATCATCCAGCCATAATTTTTGGGTTAGGGGCTACTCCCTCCTTTATCCCCTCTTCTTATCTTCACTTCTCTTTGCCCAGAATATACCGGATACATTACCCAGAAGTTCACTTCCGGAATCCATTCCCCTTTATGAAAGGTCTCCGGGTAGGGCTATTCTTTTCTCTACCCTTTTACCTGGGGGCGGACAGTTCTATACCGAAAATTACATAAAGGGGACAATCTTTCTCTTCGGTGAAGGAGCACTTTTTTACTTTACCCTGAAAGAAAAGGATAGAGATAAAAGGAGCAATTTCATCTGGTGGACAGCCGCGGTTCATATCTTCAATATCGCCGATGCCTATGTCTCTGCCCACTTCTACAAATTTAAGCAAAATAAAAGGATAAGCCTCTTCTTCTCTCCTGCCCGAATTTCCCTGGCACTAAAACTTCCTTGAGAATAGAATAAGAAGTAATTAAGGGATTTGAGCGATTTCGGAGAAATGGACCCGATAGATGGCGAAACGCAAAGCCAAAGGGAAGAGCCGTGGTTTCCGGAATAGTGCCCATAAGATTAGTTGCCAGAAATGGTAGCGCTCCGGTCTTAATACCCCAAGGGTGAGAAATGATTTGAACAATGCCAAGAGATAATGGAGGTGAAAGCCGGTTGGCTTCCGTTTCGGCGGGTTGTAATTCTGAAAAAATTCTCTTATGCGAGAATAATATGCCTTTACCGAATAGATTCCCTCTAATACATTTTTGTAGCCTTTAAGGAGTAATTCGGTTTTCATCTTGGGGATGAGATTAGTGGCAAAGGCAGTGTTATCACCGAGAATCTCCTTTTCGGTGAGAAGTCTCCCCTCACGAAAGAGCCTTTCGTAGAGTTTTGAACCGCGTGGGGCATTCAAAAGCCCAACCATTGCGGTAACGATGCCACTCTTTTGGATGAACCTCACCAAACGGAAGAAGATTGACTCATCGTCATTGTCAAAACCCAAGATGAATCCACCGTCAACGACGAAACCCGCTCTCTGCATCTTTTTTACCGCCGCCAGCAAATCCCTTCTCTGATTCGGGATTTTATTGCACTCGGCAAGACTCTTCTCGTTTGGTGTCTCAATGCCAACAAAGAGTAAATCAAATCCTGCCCGAATCAACATCGCCATCAATTCTTCATCATCCGCCAGATTGATTGAGACCTCTGCTGAAAAGGAAAAGGGATATTTATGTTGGCGCATCCATTCCGTTATTGCCGGCAGTATCTCCTTCTTTAACCGGCTCTTATGAGCGATGAGATTATCATCCGCCAGGGCAACGCCACCTTTCCAGCCGGCGTGGTAAAGGGAAGAAAGTTCCGCAATTATCTTCTCTTTGCTCTTTATCCTTGGGGTCCGGCCAAAAAGGGTAACAATATCGCAGAACTCGCAATCATAAGGACATCCCCGGGAGAACTGAATTGGCATCGTTGAGTATCTTTTCTTATCAATCAATTCCCAGGCTGGAAGCGGTGTTTGGTTTAAATCCGGTCTTTCATTTGAGGTATAAAGATGTTTCGGATTTCCCTTTTCTAAGTCGGCAAGGAACTGGGGTAAGGTGATTTCGGCTTCATTCAGCACCAGATGATTAATCTCCGGAAAATTCTCCGGTTCCAGAGTGAAGAGGGGTCCGCCGGCGACAATCTTCTTCCCCACCTTGCGACAGCGCTCAATTATCTCCCGAACTCCTTGACGCTGAATTACCATCGCACTGACAAAGATATAATCTGCCCATTCCAAATCGGAATCCGACAATTTGGTGACATTCATATCAATCAATCTCTTCTCCCATTCCTTGGGAAGCATTGCAGCAACGGTTAATAATCCCAAAGGGGGCATCACCGCCTTTTTGGCGATGAATCTCAAGGCACGGCGGAAACTCCAGAATGTATTCGGGTAGACCGGATAGAAAAGAAGTATCTTCATATCTCAGTAGTCAAATTTGGCAAAGATTAAAACGAGGTTATTTGAGAACGACGAGCTTCCTCTCTTCACAATAATTTCTAAAAGTAAATTGCAAGAGATATACCCCGGCCGGCAGTTTGCCAACGGTGAAGATAGCATTCTCACTTTGGCTTTGATGAACAATTTCGCCGACCGCATTATAAATCTTTAATACCGCCCAATCCGTCTCTTCTCCTACCTTCCGAATTTTAGCAGGGGAAAGGTTGTAAT
>JBBIHO010000012.1:0-15505 GCA_037446935.1 Caldifarciminota bacterium
ATACCCTATCACCGGGACGGGCAGAACTTCTCAGCACCGGTTGAGAGGTCTTTCAAAGGGCGGATAAGGTGATACCCAATTTATTTGAAGCAACGATATCACCTCCGGCAACCTCACAGTTGTAGAGACCGCAAATCCTCTCAATCCCCTTATAGAGCGAAAGGAGTTCCTGCCGAGTCATCCCCTTTGGGAGATATAGAGAAACGAGCAATAAGACTGGCTTCCCAGCCATTGCGGCAATATCGGAAAGGGTAGCACAGGTAATCCTTTCACCCAATCTTTTATAATCAAAATATCTCAAATCAAAATGGACACCTTCTAAGAAGGAATCGGTTGTGAAAACTGTCCCGTCCCTTAAAAGGCAGGCATCATCACCAATTCCCACTCTTATCTCTTTTCTCCGCCCTTTTATACTTTGGCGAATCGCCTGAATCGTCATCGCTTCTCCCATTCTCTCCAGTTTCATAGGAAGAGATTATAAGATTAAAGAGAGGAATATTCAAGAGGGATTTAAGAATGCGAACTTTTATTGAATTTGGGTAGCCTTGACATTTGGAAGATAAGCACTAAACTATCACCAATATGCCAAAGAAGAAACTAATCCTTTATTTCCTCCTCTTGATAGCGCCTGCCTTTTCCCAAGAAGAGAAGAGAGAAAAGGATTTAAGGGCAACTTTTGATAACCTGATAAGGGTCTCAAAGTTGAACCCAAAGAAGATTGGGATTGTAATCTACTCACTTGATAGAAAGGAATTTCTCTTCACTCACAATAAGGAGAAGTCTTTTATCCCCGCCTCCAATCAGAAACTCCTTCTCTCTGCCTGTGGTTTGAGTTTTTGGAACGAAAATTTCAAAGAGATATTAACGAAGAAGATGAAAAGGAAACGGGCGCTGCGAAAGAAGTATCTATTCACCTGCCTCAACAGTAAAAGTGATAACCTTTTAGCTGAGGCTTGCTTTAAGGCAATTGGTGCATACAAAAGAGACTCACCGGCAAGGGTGATTAGAAATTATCTCGCAAAGAATAAGATACCAACCACTGGTTTGGTGATTGCGGATGGGAGTGGCAGGTCAAGAAAAAACCGGGCAACACCCTTAACCTTTGTCCGACTATTAACCTTTCTTTACTTTTCACCCTATAAGAAGGATTTTTTAGGTAGTCTGGCAGTTGCCGGTAGAAGAGGGACATTAAAGAAAAGACTCCCTTCTTTGAGTGGAATGGTCTATGCCAAAACCGGTTATATCCGACAAGTGAATGCCCTCTCCGGTTATCTCTTTTCACCCAAGGGTAATTACTCCTTCTCAATAATAATCAACGATAAGGTTAAAGACTTCTCCAACTGGGAATTTATGGAGAGATACCTTTCTTCGCTCCTCTAAGGATTTTATAGATATTAAAAGACGGGAAGGTGAAGATATTTGGCGGTAACCTTACCGTCAGGAGAGATTTTAACCAATATGTGGTCGTCACCGGCCGCGGTCAAATAATCTGTATCGCCAAAATCGGTTCGGTATATCTCCGCCCCAATTCCTCTCAACCGCAAGACCACGGAACTATCGGGAAGAAGGGTATTGCCGAATTTCTTCCGTCCCGCGGTGATTACTGCAATCTTTGGTGAGACCGCTTTCAGGAACTCTAAGGTAGAAGAAGTCTCACTCCCGTGATGGGGAACCTTCAATACAAAAGCCCGCAGAACCTCTCGGTAATTGTCAACCATCTTCTTTTCCGCATATTTAATCTCCTCCGCGGAAGACCTCCGGTCTTTACCTTCAATATCACCAGAAAATAGTAGCCCCTTACCTTGATACTCAATCTTTAACACAATGCTATTATTATTCTCATCCTCATCAATCGTTATTGGATTTAAGATATAAGCCTTTATCTCCCTTCCGAGACAAATTGTATCACCGGCTTTCACAATCCGGTGCAAAGAATTTTCTGCGCTCACACTTTCTAAGAATCTCGTGTTTAACCCACCTCTTTTCTCTTTGGCATAAGTTAAGATAGACCTTGCCGGAAACCCTTCTAAGACCGGAATGAGACCGCCGATGTGGTCGCTGTGAAAATGGGTGGCTAAAAGAATGTCTATTGTATCAATCTTTAATCTAAGAAGAAAAGGCAAAACAATCTCCCTCCCTTTTACTTCATCGCCGCCATCAATTAAGATATTCCTTCCCTCATAAATCCCATTATTCGGAATCTGGTCATCTGGCGTCTGAATCAAAATACAGTCTCCGTGACCAACATCAATAAAATATACCTTAAGGGAAAATTCTTGGGTTCTCTGGCAGGATATGAATAAGAGAAATAAGGAAATGAGGTATTTTCTGTCCGGCTGCAATCCGATTCCCCTCTATCTATCCTTATGGGACTTCGTAATCCCTGATAATTGCCAGCGCCTCCTCCTCATCCTTTGCCTTATTGAGTTTAATCCGCACATCATCCTTCCTCAGCAGTTTAGAAATCTTTGCCAAGGTATATATATATTCATCCTTCTTATCTTCCGGGGCACTCACCAGAAAGATGAGATAGGATGGTTTACTATCCAGACTGGAAAAATCTACCCCTTCTTCGGACCGGCCGATGACAAGGACCAAATCCTTTACTGCCTTGGTGCGGGCATGGGGGATAGCGATGCCCATCCCAATACCGGTGCTTTCCAAATTCTCCCTCTTTAATATCTCTTTGAAAAACTCCTCCGGAGGGTCAATAAGACCTTTATCAATCAAGACCTTCGCCATCTCTTTTATTACCTCCACCTTCTCCTTACTTTTGAGATTTAAAATAATTCCCCCCTTTTTAATTAGGTCAACAAGTCTTATCATCTCTCCTCCTTTAGTGACCTCTTCATAAAATTATAACTCCCTTTTCCTTGTTTTGCTCAAGAAACCGCTCAATATTTAACTGGGCATACCGGCTAACGACCAAGAGCCCAATTTCATAATTTTCCATAACCTCCCTTAAAACCCGCATCACCTTCCCTTCTAATAAAAGGAGGGATATCTTTACATCACGGGCAAAAGCTAAATCCTCAATCTCATACAACCTCTGCCAAAAAAGGTCTTCCAACTCTTCTTTCACCTTCTCCTTATCCTTCCCCTCTGATTTCACCCTTCTCTTAATAACCATTTCATCAATAACATATAGGGCAAAGATTTTCGCCGGTAACCTCTCCGCGAGAACGAAGGCAAAATCGGTAACCTCCGGGTGCGCGTTCTCTAAGTAGAGAAGAATCTTATTGATATTCACTTCCCGACACAGAAACGGGAGAATATCCTTTCCAAAATCTCCTCTGAGGTGGTCTCACCAATGATTTCTCCCAGAGCGGAGAGTGCCTCTTTAAGTTCGTAGGCAAGAATCTCTAAGTAAGAAGAAGCCCGTCCTCTCGCTAATGCCTCACTCGCCTTTCGGAGGAGTTCAACATGTCTCATCTCCGAGATATAGAACTCCTCTTCTCCGTTAAGAAATTGTCGGCGCAGAGATTCCACAAGTTCTCCAATCCCGGTCCCTTCTTGACAAGAGATTCGCAAAGGTGCGGATGGTAATCCTTCGTCCCCCCATTTTGATTTCAGATCTGACTTGTTCCTTACCAAGATTCTTTTCTGTTTCGCGGTAGCGTTAATAATCTCCCAATCCTCTAAGGTTAGGGGACGCGAGTTGTCAAGGATAAGAATCACCAAATCCGCGGATGCAAGATAATCCTTTGTCTTCTTCCAGCCCAATGCCTCAATCTTACCCCTTCTCTTCCGCAAGCCACAGGTATCAATCAGACGAAAAGGAAGACCGCCTAAGGATATGGTCTCTTCAATCGCATCGCGGGTGGTTCCGGGGAGGGGGGTGACTAATGCCCTCTCCTTTTCTACGAGCCGGTTAAAGAGACTTGATTTCCCAACATTTGCCTTGCCCACAATCACACAATTCACCCCCTCCTTAATAAAAGACTCCCGTTCCCCTTTCTTTAAGAGTTCCAACACCTTCTCTTGATACTCCGTTAGGACAGGTAAGAATTCACTAATTTCTCCACTCTCTTCAAATTCAATCTTATGTTCCACCCTGGCTAATAACTCTTTTAGGGAATCCGCAATCTCTTTAATCCTTCTTGAGAAGACTCCGCTCATCTGCCTTAATGCTGCCTTCGCCTGAAGTTCGGTGCGTGCCGAGATTAAGGATAAGAGGGATTCCGCCTGGACGAGGTCAATCTTTCCTGCCAAAAACCGGCGCTGCGTGAACTCCCCGGGATAAGCCGGGCGGCATCCAGCAGAGAGAAGGAGGGCAAGAATCCTCTCAGGACAATAAATCCCACCGTGACAAAATATCTCCACCATATCCTCACCAGTATAACTATTCGGCGAATGATAAATCGCAATGAGAACCTCATCAACCAACTCCCTTTTTGAGGGGTCAAAAAGGTGACCCTTTAAGAGAGAATAAGAGGGAGAAGAAGAAGGTCGCTTCTTACCAACGAATATCCTTTCAATAATCGGAAATGTCTCCTTTCCCGAGACGCGGATCACAGCAATTGCGGAAATACCCTTAGGTGTTGCAAGACCGCAGATAGTTTCAGCGGTCAAAGGTCTTCGCATCTCTCCGCTCAGAGATTGGGGGCGATAATCACATTCTTCTTCACCCCGGAACCAATCGTATAAATCTTCACTTCCTTAATATCCGTCAAGGCATCCGCAACAATCTTCAACTCGCGGGGTGTGAGAAAATCAAAAGCCATCTCCCGCTTCGTATCCATAACCACCTTGGCGATTGCCAGTGCCTTCTTCTTTAAGAAGTTAACCCGGCGCATCCGGTAACCGGAGACATCCAAAATTATCGGAGGCAGTTTGGGGAATCTCTTAAGGAGCATCTCAGTAATTAGATGCTGCATAGCCTTCAGGGTCCTCCCTCCCTTACCGATTAAGAAACCAGCCATCGCTCGCAACCGGATATTAACATAAAGACCCTCATCCAACTCCTTCACCTCAACCTTTCCCCTAACCCCAAGATTATTGAGAAAATTTCCGACCAGACGGATTAACTCACCTTTTATCTCCTCTTTATTAACCACAACCTCCTCTTCGCTTACCTTCTTTTCCTCCGAGGGGATTTCGGGAATCTCTTCTCTCTCTGCCATTTTTCACCTCCGCTTATAGACTACTAAACTCTCCACTAACGAGAGTATATTAAAAGTGAACCAATATAACTGTAATCCACTCGGAAAGTTCAAAAAGATTACAGTTAAAAATATCGGGAAAAATATTGTTAAAAATATATTTCTCCGCTCAAAAGAAGTGAAAATATTTTGCAAAAGGAAAGAGAGGCCCATCAGGATGGGCAAGACATAATAGGGGTCACGGAGGGAGAGGTCTTTTATCCAGAAGATGAAATCCGCTCGGCGCAATTCCACAGTTGAACGGAGAACCGAATAGAGTGCCCAGAAGATAGGAATCTGCGCCAGAAGTGGCAGACAACCAGAAAGCGGATTCATTCTATGGACACTATAGAGCCTCATTGTCTCCTGGTTCAAGGTCTTCGGGTCATTCTTATATTTTCGCCTTAACTCTTCTAACTTCGGCGCAAGAAGTTGTAACTTCTTCATCTGTTGGAGTTGGAATCGGGTAAGGGGAAAGAGGATTCCTTTCATCAAGAGGGAAAAGATAATTATGACCAAACCATAATTCTTAATTCCGGAATAGAGGAATAGAAGTATATGTAATATGGCGATTGACAAAAATTTCGGCCAGCCTAAAGGAACCGCTTTTTCCAATCCTTCTTTTTTTGCGGCTAAAAGTTGGTATTTTAATGGATAAAAGGCGATAGAGAAAATGGGAACTTTATCCTCTTTTGGTGAGACAAAAATTTTCGCCCCCGCCTTTCTGTCCGGCGTCGGAAAAAGAAGGAGAGAATCTCCCTCCCCTTTTATCACCATCAGAAAATATTTCGTCGCAAAACCAATCCAGGACCAATCCTTTACCATCTCCGGCTTAAACCTTTTTATCCCTTTCTCCCATATCTTATCTTTCACCTTGCGGAGGATGCGAAAGTTGGCATAGTCATCATTTGTATCCCTTTCTGTAAAGGTGAGTCCCCGATTCAGACTGATAATAAATTGAGAAACCTTGGCGGCGGAATGAGGAGGGGCGGTGAATTCAAGTGAAGAGGATATCGTCCAATCATCTTTCATCCAATAGCGGCGGAGGAATAAAATCCCGGAATCCTCTGTCCACATAGAAATCTCTTTCCCTCTCCCAATGCCAACCGTGCTTGTGTCAAAGTTCCAAAAAAGGGTATCAACCCTTTTCACGATTCCATCCATTAATACCTGGGAAGAGAAATGAGGGAAGTCCGAGAGGAGTTCGCAGGAATATTCTTTAAGATAGACCGATTTCACAGTTCCGCCGTAACTTGATAACACAATTTTCAATTTATCACTTTCCAGAATGAATTCTCTCCCTTCGCGAACCTTTTCTGTATCCGCTTCTTCCCTCTTTGACTCCCTTGCTTCTAATTTAACAGAAGATTCTGGTTCGGTTACCTTTTTTGCCTCAGGTTGCGGAACTGGTTTTTTAGGTGAAAAGAATGTTTGCCAGAAAAAGAGAATCAACATAACAATTACAAATGCTAAAACTAATCGTTTTGAATCTTCCATATCTTCCGATACATATCCTCAGGAAAGTCCACCCCACCGGCACAAAATGGCTGGCAGCGGACTAAACGAAGGATTGAGAGGATAATTCCTTTACCGAGGCCATACCTTTGTAAAGAGAGCCTTATATATTCGGAGCAGGATGGATAAAACCGACAGGCGGCTGGCAGGAGAGGCGAAATAAACTTCTCATAACCGGTGAGGAGAAGCAAAAGCAATTCTTCAGGTCCCTTTATAAAAAATCGGAAATCGGTCTTAGCGGATTTCATATTTTTGTCACCATGGCGCACAATCTCTCCTTAAAGATTTGAAAGGGTAAAGAGAGGGTCTTCTCTTTTGCCCGAATGAGAAAGAGGTATCCTGGAGGAAAAAGGTCTTTATTGCGACGGTAGACCTCACGCATTCGTCTTTTAAGGAGATTCCGGTCTGTAGCCTTCCTTATTTCT
The DNA here is from genome assembly GCA_037446935.1 of Caldifarciminota bacterium. GTDB lineage: Bacteria > Hydrothermota > Tepidihabitantia > Tepidihabitantales > JBDRVQ01 > JBBIHO01. The sequence goes on from JBBIHO010000012.1 coordinate 7,082, forward strand.
CTGGATATGGTAAAGGTGATCTTCCGTTCCGGGGCGATTGCCTCTTTATTAGCAAGATAGTGGATTATAAAATATTCCGTTTCCAACTTCTCACCGGCTTTTTTTACCAGTTGTATCTCTTTTGGATTTCGGAGGATTTCCTTTTTTAGAATTCCTTCTTTTTTTCCCATTTTAGACCGTCAAGCGTTTTCTCTTTTTTTTGCGGCGGCGACGAAGCACAGCTCGTCCACCGGGGGTGGACATTCTTTGGCGAAAGCCATGCGTCCGCCTTCTCTTAATCCTTGAAGGCTGATAAGTTCTTTTTGGCATAGATAAATATATTGACAAATTGCTAATATGTCAATATACTATCTGTTTTCGCAGAACGGCGATTAGCCGCTTTCGCAGAACGGCGATTAGCCGAACTTTGAAATGAGGAGGAATTATGGCTTTATTTGATGAAGTTAAGAATATTATCGTGGAAAAACTGAATGTCGCCCCAGAGAAAGTTACGGAGGAAGCACATTTCGTTGAAGACCTGAATGCGGACTCATTGGATATCGTTGAATTGGTGATGGCATTTGAGGAGAAATTTAACATTGATATACCTGACGAAGACTCCCAGAAACTGGATACCGTGGGCAAAGCGGTCAAATACTTAGAGGAGAAATTAAAGCAAAAATGAGGCGCCGGGTAGTCGTCACTGGCTTAGGTGTCTGTACTCCTTGCGGACTTGATTGTGAAACCTTATTTTCCAATCTCCTCGCCGGGAAGAGTGGCATAAAGAGAATAACCCGCTTTGATACCTCCAATCTCCCGGTCAAGATTGCTGGCGAGATAACCGGTTTTGACCCAACGAAGAGATTTGATGCGAAACTTATAAAAAGAACCGACCTCTTCACCCATTATGCCCTCTGGGCAACCGCCGAGGCAGTAACCGATGCCGGAATTGATTGGACGAAGGTGGATACAAAGAGAATTGGTGTGATTATCGGTAGTGGTATGGGTGGGATTGAGACCTGGGAGCGGGAACACGAGAAATTCCTAACCGAGGGTCCGAAAAGGGTATCGCCTTTTCTCATCCCGATGATGATTCCCGATATGGCTTCTGGGCAGGTTGCCATCCTTTATGGTCTTAAAGGACCAAATTTCTGCACCGTCTCTGCCTGTGCCTCCGGTGCCCATGCGATTGGCGAAAGTTTCCGTCTCATCGCCTATGGCGATGCGGAGATGGTCATTTGTGGTGGTTCGGAGGCACCACTTACCGCCTATACGATAGCTGCCTTTTCTAATATGGGCGCCCTCTCTAAGAGAGACGATGCCCCGGAAAAGGTATCGCGTCCCTTTGACCGAGACCGAGACGGATTTGTGATTAGCGAAGGCGCCGGTATTGTTATCTTAGAAGAATTAGAATCTGCCTTAAAGCGCGGGGCGAAAATTTATTGCGAACTTGCGGGTTATGGTGCCACAGCGGATGCCTATCACATTACTGCCCCTGACCCAGAAGGTGAAGGGACTTATGAAGTTATGAAAAGGGCAATTGAGGATGCGGGCGTGAAAAAAGAAGAGGTTGACTACATAAATGCACACGGCACCTCAACGAAATTGAACGACCTCACCGAGACAAAGGCGATTAAGAACCTCTTTGGCGAGCATACGAAAAGAATCGCAGTCAATTCTACGAAATCCCTTCTCGGCCATTCCTTAGGCGCTGCGGGCGCAATTGAGTTTGTTGTCACCTGCCTTTCTGTCTATCACAAAAAGATTCACCCGACAATCAACTTAGAGAATCCGGACCCGGAACTTGACTTAGACTATGTGCCAGAAGGGAAAAGGGACCTATCAATTCGGGTTGCCCTCTCCAATTCCTTAGGATTTGGCGGCCACAATACCTGCCTTTGCGTTAAAAGATGGGAATGAACATATTTGTTTTCGTTAAACAAGTTCCTCACACCGAAAGTAAAATTCTGCCCGATGCGAGCGGGAAAGATATTGACTTAAAGAATGTGGAATGGGTAATTAACCCTTACGACGAATATGCGATAGAAGAGGGATTAAGAATCAGAGAGAAGGTTGGCGGAAATGTGACTGCGGTCAGTTTCGGAGAGGATAGGGTTAAAGGTGCCTTAAAGACCGCTCTCGGAATGGGAGTTGATAATGCAATTCATATCCTAACCACTTCGGAAGGATATAATACTTTTCAGAAGGCATATCTTGCCTCTCTTTTTTTGCGGAAGAATCCCTTTGATTTACTCCTTTGTGGTAAGATGGGAATTGACTACTACCTTTCCGCTTTTCCTGTTATCCTTTCAAGTCTTCTCAATATTCCCTGTATCTCAGGAATTACGAAGTTAGAACTAAAAGATAAGAAGGCGATTGCTCAGCGGGAAGTGGAGGGAGGAAAAGAGATTTGCGAAACCGAATTGCCGGCAATATTTACCGCCGAAAAGGGGTTAAATGAACCGCGTTATCCCACACTCCGGGGGCTAATGTTAGCCCAAAAAAAAGAGATTCCAACCTATAAACCTGAAGACATAGGAATCGCAAAGGAATTTCCATCAAACATTGAAATCATAAGAACTTTCCTTCCCACCCCGCGCTCAACCGGAAAGATAATTGAAGGAGATACTACTTCTTGCGTGAAAGAACTGGTCCGTCTCCTCCGGGAAGAGGCGAGGGTTATCTAACCCTCACCTTCTTTTAGAGTCACTTCATCCCTGACGAGCGTCATACTTCCACCCTCAATCTCCTTCACAATCCTTTTGCGGTCATATTTTCCCTGCCCCGGGCATTCCCAGCGTTTCATAGCCTCCTTCCATGAGTAAAAGCAAAATTCGTGCCAAAGTATTTAAGGAAACATTTTGCCCGATTTTTCACTCTATATTTATAGAGGGGGATTATTTTCTCAAACTGCCGTGGGGGGAGGGGTATCTCCTCACCGCTCAGAAAATCAATCTTTATAAAAGAAAAGAGACCAAACTTCAAATCGGCTAAAAAATCAAATTTTCTATTTAATCTTTCAATCTATCACTTAATATCTCTTTAAGGGAAACTCTTAAAGCGACTTTAATTCTAAAAGGTCATCCATATTTTCATCCCTTTTTTGTTTTCGGAGAACAACGCAAAGCCAAAACATCTTCAATCAAATCAAAAGTTTTGGTTCTTCGCTACCTTTTGGGGAATATTCTCTCTTTCTAAATTAACCAGGAGCCAAAGGATGAAAGTCTCAAAGGAATAGTCTTTTTCTTTAATAGAACGGAGGAAGCCTGCTATTTCAGGTATTTCCCTTAAGATTTCTTTAGGGTGGTACCTAGGTCTATTAACACTTACCCTTTGAGCGCTTGACTTTTTTAATCTTTGGTTTATAATTATTATAAAATAGTTCGGTAAGGAGGATATATGCGGATTTATGTTTGTAGGAGGTGTTTATTTTGCTTTCTTTTCATCATCTTTAATTTATGCCTCGCAGGGACTGCGTCAGCGTCTGCCTTTGGAGACGGTGAATTCGCCTTTCCAAGATATGTTAAAGAACCGCAAGACCCGCCGCCCAGTGTTATCTGGGGGCCTTTTCCGGTTCCTGATTTGCGCGGTCTCCAATGGGGTTTATACGGTATGGCTTATAACCCTCTCAAATCCCGTCTGGATGCGGTCTATTTCTGGCAGGGGAATGTCCGAAGGTATCGGAGTGTTGACTCAACCAACCCCGCCCTTCCCGAAACGATTCGCACCGATTTAATCTCTTCTCCGGTCGGAGACTCTTTTCAGGACTTCTCTTACAGCCGTTATGATAATGCCATCTGGATTCATTCCAGTAAATATAAGAAGGTCTATAAGATAAATGCGGACAACGGAACTCTTTTAAGGGAGTTCTCCTCTCCTGCCCGCCAGTATCCAATTGGCATCGCCTTTAATGAGAGGGAGAAGCGACTCTATCTCATTGACCGGATGTATGAGGGAACTTTCCCTTGTTCGCTTTATGTTACCGATACCTTGGGAAATGTTATTGCCCGTTGGGGTCTTAGCCATCTCGGATACAGTTATGCCGGAGCCCGCTGTCTTGATCTTGATTGGACGAACTCCAATCCCAATTGGCCAACTCTCCTTCTCCTCTATAGTTATTTCTCCGGCAGTGGCATTCTGGATTCTTGTGCCTTATTTCAATTGGATCGGCTAACCGGCTCAATAATCAGCCGCACAAGACTACCCAACCTTGCCGGGCAGATAAACAATGCCCGGGGAGTTGCCTGGGACCCAAGAAGTGGTGACTACTGGATTAGTATTATGCAGAGCCCGGACAATCAACTTTATAAGATGGATGGCTGGCATACCCCACTCTCCGTGGATGTCGGAATTGTCTCTTTGGTTGCCCCCTTAGGTGAAGACAGTCTAAATCGGGTTATCACCCCAAAGGTATTGATTCGGAACTTTGGCAACCAAGTCGCAACCTTTCCGGTTACGATGCTCATCGGCACAACTTATAACGAAACAAGAAATAAGACGCTTCTTCCTGGACAAGAAGATACAGTTCTCTTCCCTAACTGGATCGCTTCGCCGCCGGGAAGAGTCTATGTGCGCTGCACGACCGCTCTCTCTGGTGATATGTTTGCGCCAAATAACTCCTGGTCCGATTCCTTCCGGGTTTTAGCCCCACCCGTAATCCACGATGTCGGTGTTGTGATGATAACTTCACCGCCGACCGCCATTGATTCCGGAACTGCGGTCACCCCTGCCTGCACCGTCTATAACTTCGGGAATCAAACCGAAAACTATAATGTTAGAATGAAGATTGGAGATTTCTATAATGAGGTAGTGCCGGTCCTCTCCCACGCCCCACAAACAAAAGTCTTCCTCACCTTTCCCAACTGGGACGCTGTCCAGAGAGGAAATTGGATAGTCTCCTGCTCCACCGAACTTGCCAGTGATATAAATCCGGCAAATGACCGACAAACCGGTTCGGTTCTGGTCCGGGTGAGGGATGTTGGAGTTTTAATTATAACCTCACCGCCGCGAGAGGTTGATTCTGGTTCCATAATCACCCCGGCTTGCACGGTTTACAATTATGGAAATGCATCGGAAAATTATGTGGTGCGATTCAAAATTGGTGATTTCTACAACGAAACTGCCCCGGTATCTTCCCATCCCCCACAAGGAAAGGTTTACCTCACCTTTCCGGTCTGGCAGGTACACGAAACTGGAACCTGGACTGTGAAATGCTCAACCGAACTCGCCGGCGATATGTATCCCGAAAATGACTTAAAGACTTGCACGACAACGGTTGGGGTCGTAGATGCCGGAGTGGCGAGAATAATCGCCCCCAGTGGCTTCATTGATTCGGGAAGTGTCGTCACCCCGCAAGTTTTGGTGAAAAACTTCGGTAATATACCAATAACCCTTCCGGTCTGGATGAGAATCTCACCTTCCGCCTATGAAGACTCAACTTGGTTATCTCTTGCCCCAAGGGATTCTTCACTTGTTGAATTTGCACCCTGGCAGGCTTTGTCCTCCGATACCTTTACGGTTATCTCCTTTACCGCACTTTCCGGCGATAGAAATCCAACAAATGATACCGGTCTTACCTGGGTGATTGTTCGCCCACCCCAGCATGATGTCGGTGTTGTCCAAATCGTCTCGCCGACCGGAGAGATTGATTCCGGAACAGTTGTGATTCCGAAGGCAATCATCCAGAACCTCGGCACAACTCCGGAAACCTTCCCGGTTCGCTTTACGATTGGTGATTTCTACATTGATGATACGACAATCGCCTTAGGTATTGGTGCTTGGGATACCTTCTCCTTCCGCCCCTGGATAGCAAGTCCCTTAGGCATCCATATTGTCCAATGCACAACTCGCCTTACGGGTGACCAGAATCCAGCAAATGACCGCGCACGAGATTCGGTTCGGATAATTCCCTTTTCCGGTTTCGGTGAGAAATTTATCGCGCGTGCACCTCTTGGCATCTTCCTAATCTCTCCCAACCCCTTCTCAAATAAAACGACGATTCACTACAATTTACCTCAGGGTTCCTTTGTCAGCATAAAAATTTACAACTCATCCGGCCAAATAGTGAAGAGTCTGGTTGCGGAAAAGAAAGAGAAAGGGAAACAGATTGTGGTCTGGGACGGTAGTGATGAGAAAGGGATAAAATTGCCCAAGGGTATTTACTTCTGTCAATTAAATACCCCAGACCATAAAGAGAGAAAAAAGGTTCTAAAGTTATAGAAAAGAAAGCATGCCCCAGAGAGAAGGGATTGGATATGATCTTTCTTATCCGCCACTTCTCCGGGCAATAAGAATAATAAGGAGGAAGTATGAAAAACCACCTTAAATCCCTTTTATTTTTATTACTCATCTCCTTTGGAACCTCTTTCATCCGGATGGATCTTTCATTCGCCGCCCTGATTGACCCCCAACTCCTCTCAATTCTGGAATCCGCTTCATCGGACCAGAAGATTCCAGTTGATTTCGCTCTGAAATCAAGAGCAAATGCATTAGATCTTGACCCATCCATTCCCTCCCTTCCCAGACCCCAGCGTCGGGCAAGGGTCGGTCGGGTCTTGATGGACTTTGCCGAAAGAACCCAGGCAGACCTCTTAAACTATCTCAGAGAGAAGGAGAGAGAAGGCAAGGTCTCAAATATCGTCTCTCTCTGGATAGTCAATTTAGTCGGTTGTTTAGCCACCCCGGATGTGATTTATGAAGTTAGCAACCGCCCGGATGTTGACATCGTCCTCTATGCAAAGGTTCCGGTTGAATTGACTCCGATAGAAAAGATTAAAGTCCCTCCACCATCTGATAATACCGAAACAGTCCAGCCGAATATCGCGAAGGTGAATGCCCGTGGTGCCTGGAAGCAGGGTTATACCGGACAGGGAATCACGGTCGGTGTTGTTGATACTGGTGTCCGCTATACCCACGAAGACCTGCGAAATCACCTCTGGACATCAACCGCCTATCCGAACTGCGGTTTCAATGTCGCATCCTATCAGATGAACTTTGGTCGTCAAGGACCCTCATCTTATGATACCCTAACGCCATTAGACTTTTACGGACACGGCACCCATTGTGCGGGAATCGTTGCCGCTGATGGAACTTATGGCAATGGCACAAGGGATACGATGGGTGTTGCACCAAGCGCCAAGATTATGTCGGTGCCGGTTGATGTCTATGTCTATTCGCCATATCCGGATACATCCTTAGAGAAGAGTATGTGGTTCGGACAGCAGTTCTGTGTCCGACCACCAAGGGATACATTAAACGGTGCTGATGTGATTACGATGTCTCTTGGTTTAATCTCTTCTTGGATGCCGAGGCGGAGGCTCTTCCGTGAGGCAGAGGAGAATATCCTTGCTGCTGGTATTATCCACTGCGTTGCTGCTGGCAATGAAGGGGCTTCAAAACTGAGGGTCCCTGGTAATTGCCCTCCTCCCTGGCCTAATCCCCAGAATGTTGGGACTGGTGCCCCTTCCGCAGTCATCTCAATTGGTGCCACTGACAATAACGACAATATCGCCAGTTTCTCCTCCCGTGGTCCGACCCGGGTCTGGGATACTGTGCCACCATGGTATGACTATTCACCATATCTAATGGACCCTGATATGTGTGCCCCGGGTGTGAGCATCCTCTCAACCTACTATTCAAACGACCGAAGTTATACCACAATGTCCGGGACATCAATGGCAACTCCCCATGTTGCTGGACTATGCGCCTTAATGCTTTCCAAAAATCCCTATCTCACACCGAGGCAGATTGATTCAATCATTGAGATGCATGCAGTAGTTGACTTAGGAACCCCTGGAAAGGATACGGTCTTTGGTGCCGGAAGGATTGACTGCAGTTTAGCGGTTGCCTTCACCCCACCACCAATTATGCACGATGTCGGAGTTGTTAACTTAATCTCCCCAACCGGGATCATAGATTCCGGAACAACCGTCACCCCAGCCTGCACGGTTAACAATTATGGAAATCAAACGGAGACCTACAATGTTAGACTCAAAATTGGTGACTTCTATAATAATACAGTTGAGGTTGCCAACCATATTCCCGGACAGAAACGATACATCGCCTTTCCTGCTTGGGATGTTGTCCAGCGAGGAACCTGGGCAGTCTCCTGCTCAACCGAACTTGCCGGTGACCAGAATCACGCAAATGATAAGAGAACCGGCTCGGTTTTGGTGCGAGTCAAGGATGTTGGCGTTGTGACAATCACCTCCCCGGTCAATATTGATTCCGGGACCGCGGTCGCCCCGGCTTGCAGTGTCAAAAACTACGGAAATCAATCGGAGACATATCTGGTTAGAATGAAGATAGGTTCCTTCTATAATGAGACCGCAACTGTCTCCGCTCACCCTCCTGGAACAACCGTCTATCTCACCTTTCCCCTCTATGCCAACTGGCCAAGAGGAACCTGGGCTATCTCCTGCTCCACAGAACTTGCCGGTGATATGA
>JBBIHO010000013.1:0-3460 GCA_037446935.1 Caldifarciminota bacterium
TTACCCGGTCGCAGAATCCCAACTAAGGGATGGCCTTCCGCATCATTTCCTCTCTCTTTCTCATCAATATGCAAGATTAAAAGCCCGGAACCAGGCAATCCCGAATCAAACTTTTCTTGCAATCGGTTCTCAACTAAAAAGTATTCCCCAATTCCTGAATTCTCCGATGACCAGTCAGCGCCTCCGGGATTTTCTAAGAGACGATAAGCAAAAGGCGTATCGCTCACCGCAAAGATTACGGCATCCTTCTTTTCGGTTAGCCAGCCCTTTTGAATTGAATCCGGGGATAACCAACCCAAGAGGTATTTACACCAAGAGTTTGGATGGACGGGCGAACTTCCGGGTAGCGATTGTGAGGTCCTCTTTGCCCAACTGCCAGCAGCCATCAGACAGAAGATTCCCAATCCCGAAGAGGAATAATCAGTATCATATAAATCGGGTAGCCCTAAGATATGTCCATACTCGTGGGCAAAGACCCCAATCGTAATTAAAGAGCCATTTTCAAATCTCTCTGGCTGTATCGTATAGGCATCAATATAGACCCCATCATCGGTTAAATAAGCACCGGGAGATCCCTGGGAATTATCCGAAAGTTGCCACTTATGAGACCAGAAGTCTCGCTTATTTCCGGTCTCTTCTGCCCCCGGACCGGCATGAACTAAAAAGATACAATCAACATAGCCGTCGCCATCATTATCAAAATCCCGAAAGTTAATAATGCCATCCACCTTTGGGATTAAATCATAAACCAACCCCTGAGAGTTATTGGGAAAGTCTAAATAAATCCCGAAGGAATCCCCGGTATAGGAACTATAAGGTTTATCCATTCTTATCCATTGGCTAACCTCGCCTTCAATAATAAGATTATTATAAGAGACCTCAAGATAATAATCCCTTAAAGAAGAATTCCCTTCTCCAAAGAGGAGGTTTGAGAAATCTTCCCTCGGATAGCGTCGGTTATTATCGGAAAAATCGCAAAGGAAAACGATATTTCGCCGCCTCTCGGTCTTAACCTTCTTTAATCTTTCTGGTTTTTCTACCCCTTTTGGGAATATTATCTTTGGGACCTTCCCGAAGGCATATGGGTTAGGAGGCATCGCCAAACCTCTTCCGCAAAAAAGCCCAGCGACCGGATAGAAAAAAATAAGAGATGGTAGAATTTTGGTCTGCTTAGGGAACAGATTCGCTAATTTCATTCGTGGGGGGTAGTTTATCCTCTTTTTTACTATTCTTAATCAATTCGGAAATCTTCTCCAATAATGTGGGAACATCCACCGGCTTTGCCAAATAATCATTTGCCCCAATCTCTAATCCTCGGTCTTTATCTTGGGGAGCGGTGCGGGCGGTGATCATAATTATTGGTATCTCCTTTGTGATATCATTCAATCTTAACATCCGACAGACCGTATAACCATCTAACTTGGGAAGCATCAAATCAAGGAGTATGATATCCGGTCTTTGACTTCTTGCCATGCTGACGGCAAAGAAGCCATCAGTGGCTGTAATCACTTCATAACCTGCCTCCTCCAGTCGATACTTCATCAATTCTCGGAGATTCGCTTCATCTTCCACCAATAATATCCTCTTCTTCTCGCCGGAGGGTTGATTATCGCTCATAATTCATCCTTTTTATAATACATCGGCAGAACGAAGGTGAAAGTAGAGCCGGCCCCTACCTTCGTATCAACCCAGATCTGCCCTTTGTGGATATGAACAAATTCCTTCACAATTGATAGTCCGAGTCCAATGCCTTTAACCCCTTCCCTTGGTTTCGCCCGTTCAAACATCTCAAATATCTTCTCCTTATCCTCCTCTTCAATTCCCGGTCCGAAGTCAGTGACCGAAAAGAGGAGATATTCCTCGGTAAGGGGCAAACTTCGGGCACGGATAATTTTATCGTCCGGATGAATTAGGGTCGCCTTGATAATTATCTTTCCTCCCTCCGGAGAGAATTTAATCGCATTGTCTAATAGATTCGTCACTACCGAAAACAACCGGTCCGGATCAGCAAAGAAGGTGGGGATGGGGCGCGGAATCTCTTTTATTACCTCAAGCCCCTGCTTCTGAATAAATAACTGCAAGGAGTTGAGGGCTTTATCAATTATCTGATTGATGTCCGTCTCTTTTAGATTTATATAAACCTTTCCTCGTGCGATCCTTGAGGCATCAATCAGGTTGTCGGCGATTCTTTTCAGCCGAATCACCTCTTCGGATGCCAGATTAAGAAATCTTTTGTGAGCCGGCTCTAATCGCTCACTTGCCTTCTCCTGTAAGATGGTGATTGCCTCTTTAATTGTTGCTAAGGGGTTGAGTATTTCGTGGGATATTTTGCCAAAGATGTCCGTCTTACTCTTCTCCGCCTCCTTTAAGAGGGTGATATCGCGAAAATAAAGAATTAATCGGTCGTCACCCTTTCTTAAAGGAACGATGCGTAATTCGGTTTCAACCTCTTTTTTCGTTCGGGAGGAGAGGGTAACTTCATAATGGAGAGGGAATAGGATGGATGCGGGACTATTTATCGCCACCCGCAACTGTCCAATATCTTTCTCTTTTATCAGTTTGGTTAAAGGGAGATTGGATAACTCGCTAGATGAATATCCAGTCATCTCTTCTAATCGGCGGTTATGAAAGATTATCCGCCCATCCTTTAATACACATATCCCATCAATTGAGTATTCCACCATCTCTTCGTAGATATCCTTCTCAATCCGCACCGGGGCTTCGTGTTTTTCCATCATAAAGATTGAGATGATACTGCCCCGATATTTATCTCCTTCCCAAAAGGGAGAGAATATGACCTTTACCGGGAATGTCCCCTTTTTTGTTAGGATGTGGGTGAAGACAGAGATTGTCTCCATCTTTTTCCGCCGCCTTTCTTCAATCTGTCGCACATCGCAAGGAATGACAAAATCCCGCCAACCTCTACCCCGCACATGCTCTAATGAGATAAAACCCATCATCTCAATGAAGGCTCTATTCGCAAATATTATCTTCTCCTCCTCATCTTCAATAAATAAGGAATAGGGAAGGGATTCCAAAATCCCAAATTCTCTCCGCCCGCTCATATCAATCATCTATTTCTATTTTACCTCCGAAGGCAACTTTTGTCAATAGGAATAATTCCCTATTGCCAATTCGCCCTTTCACTCATTTGACTTTTCCAAATTTTATCCTAACCTTAAAGAATGAAGAGAGTGAAAGTTTTAGAACTCGGGTGTGGATTAAAACCTTATTTAGGAAAGGAAGGGGAAGAAGTTCTCCACTTAGATAAAGTCCCTCTGCCCGATGTGGAGGTAGTCTGGGATTTGGAAGAGAGACCATATCCATTCTCTGATAATACCTTCGATCGTGTCATTGCCATCCATTCCCTTGAGCATATCTCAGATACCATAAAGACTATGGAAGAGATATGGCGAATTTGTAAACCAAATGCCCGGGTTTATATAAAAGTCCCTTACTA
>JBBIHO010000013.1:3525-14891 GCA_037446935.1 Caldifarciminota bacterium
AAACACTTATGTCGTAACCGGATGAACCTTTCGGCGAACTTCTCTTTAATTACAATAAGATACATTTACCAGCATCCTCACCTTTTCTCCTTCTTAGAAAGATACCTTCCGTCTCTTCTCCGATTTATGAAGAATCATCTTCTAAATATCATTAAGGAGATAGAAGTGGAATTAGAGGTGAGGAAGGGATGATTAAGATAGACGGTTCTTATGGTGAAGGCGGTGGCCAGATTCTAAGGACCGCCCTCTCTCTCTCGGCTATCCTGGGGAAACCATTTGAGATTTATAATATCCGTAAGGGGAGAAAGAAACCTGGACTATTAGCACAGCATCTCACCAGTGTCCGAGCCGCAGCCTGCCTGACGCAAGCCAAAGTAGATGGTGACACCTTCGGCTCCCAGAACCTGAAATTTATCCCGAATGCGATTCAATCCGGTAATTATGAATTTAATGTCGGCATGGAGAGGGGAAGTGCTGGTTCTTGTAGTTTAGTTGCGCAATCCATTTTGCCGATACTATTTTTTGCTAAAAAGGAATCGGTAGCTCAAATAAAGGGTGGCACCCATGTCCCTTTTAGCCCGATCTTTGACTACTTAGATGAAGTTCTCCTCCCAGCAATCAAGAGACTGGGTTACGATGCGGAAAGTTCAATAATCAAGTATGGTTTTTATCCCACCGGCGGCGGTGAGATAGTTATCCGAACGAAGCCTTTTTTGGCAGAGGGGAAAAATCCGCTGTGGCAGGAACGCGGAGAATTTAAGTCCCTAAAGATTGTCTCCCGGGTTTGTAATCTTCCCTTAACGATTGCTGAAAGGCAAATGAGGAGAGCAAGAGAGATCTTAAAGACCTTTTCGCCAGAGACAGTTATTGGAAGGGTGGAGGCAGATTGTCCGGGAACATATATATTTATTAAAGCGGATTTTGCGAATATCACTGCTGGCTTCTCCTCTCTCGGTGAAAGAGGAAAACCAGCGGAAAGGGTTGCCGAAGAAGCGGCGGAAGAATTCTTATCTTATTATGAGACAGGCGGGGTCTTTGATTCCCATCTTGCCGACCAGATTTTAATATTTTTAGCAGTGAAAGGCTGGAAGTCCACCACCGGAGAAATCTTCTCCTTTACCACCAGTCGGATTACCAATCACCTCCTAACAAATATTGAGGTGATTAAAAGATTTATTGGGATAAAGATTGATTTGGTAGGGGAATTGGGAAAGAGAGGAGAGATAAGATTAACCGGCTTTAATTCGTGCTCCCCTTAAACTTCGCCAACCGGTATAACAGATTGCCTGCCACTAATCACCGAAACCAATTCGTTAAAAATGGAACTTCCAATTTGAATCTCGGATTTCAAAATTCTCTCGGCCTTTCCCAAGTAAATAAAAAGTGAACCGCAGAGCGGGAGAGAAAGTTTCAGGCAATATGGTGGGGTTATTTATTGGTGGGGTTGACAAAGGAGGTTGAGATGGAATTGACTACCTGAAACATACTTCCACGCTCTGCGGTTCTAAACTTAGTCACACCGCATCCCAACTTATCAATGAGATTATAAGAAGATATTCAAGTTTTGTCAATCGGCCAGGGTCAAATCACCAGACACCAGTTTTCAAATATTCATCAATATTTCGGGCAGCAATCCTTCCGGCACCCATCGCCAAAATTACTGTCGCCGCCCCGGTAACAATATCTCCGCCGGCAAACCCCCCGCTTTGTCGTTTTACCGGTCCTCTCATCAGCAATAATATTCCCGTGTTTCCCAATCTCTAACCCCGGGGTTGTCTGGGGAATCAGGGGATTTGGACTTTGACCAATAGCACAAACTACTGTGTCAACCGGAATTCTAAATTCCGAACCGGGAGAGGGAATCGGTCTCCTTCTCCCAGAAGAATCGGGTTCACCCAATTTCATTTTGATACATTCCATCTCTTTCACCCAACCCGACTCATCCGCAATATATTTTGTCGGTAGGGTTAAGAGATGAAATTCCACTCCCTCCTCTTCTGCCCGGAGAATCTCTTCAATCCTGGCTGGCATCTCTTCCCTTCCCCGACGGTAGATAATCATTGATTTTTCCGCTCCCAGTCTCAGTGCGGTTCTTGCGGCATCCATTGCCACATTACCACCACCAATCACCGCCACCCTTTTCCCCCTAATTACCGGTGTATCATATTCCGGAAAGAGATATGCCTTCATTAAATTGACCCGGGTGAGATACTCATTGGCTGAGAGAATACCCGAAGCATTCTCACCGGGAATATTCATAAACCAAGGCAGACCGGCACCAGTGCCAATAAAGAGGGCATCAAAATCAAGAAGCAACTCATCAACCGTCTTAGTCTTTCCGACGACAAAACTGGTGATAATCTTCACCCCTAATGCCTTCACAAAGTTAACTTCCCTTTCAACAATTGATTTTGGTAGACGGAATTCTGGGATGCCATAGACAAGGACGCCACCCGGTTTATGGAGTGCCTCAAAGAGCACAACCTCATATCCCATCTTTGCCAAATCCCCGGCAACTACTAGCCCAGCAGGCCCGGAGCCGACGACTGCCACCTTCTTACCGATTGGTGGTGCCGGAGGCGGAATTTCCAGTCTCCCCTGTGCTGCCTCCCAGTCGGCAACGAATCGCTCCAACCGACCAATTGCACAGGGCTCAAATTTCTTTCCCAGGACGCATTCCTTTTCGCACTGCTCTTCCTGCGGACAGACCCGACCACAGATTGCCGGCAGAACATTCTTATCTTTTAAGATCCTTATCGCTCCCTGAAAATCCCGCTCTTTTATCCGGCCGATAAAACCAGGAATATCAATCTCTACTGGACAGCCCGCAACACAGGGCGGTTTCTTGCAGCCAAGACACCGCTCCGCCTCTAATACCGCCTCTTCCTCTGTATAACCGAAGGGAACCTCATTGAAATTTTTAATCCGCTCTTGCGGGGGTTGTTCCCGCATCGGCACCTTCTTCTCTCTTATCTTCATATCTCCTTCTGGCTCCTACTCCTTTGAAAACCTCAGCTTCTCCTCAAATAATTGGCGGGAGAGTTTCTCTTCGGCTAAATAGGTCTGCAACCGAATCGCCAACAATTCATAGTTCACCTTATGACCATCAAACTCGGGTCCATCAACACAGGCAAACTTCGTCTCCCCGCCCACTTCCACCCGACAGACACCGCACATCCCTGTCCCATCAAGCATTATCGGATTCAAACTCACAATCGTCGGGATATTATATGGCTTCGTCACTCCTGCGACAACCTTCATCATCGGAACCGGTCCAATGGCAACTACCCGCTCAATCTTCCTTTTGGCGAGAAGTAGTTCGTTCAAGACATCAGAGACGAATCCCTTCCGACCATAAGTCCCGTCATCGGTCGTAATATAGAGTTCATCACATTGCTCTCTTATCTCATCCTCCATTATCAATAAATCACGGGAACGGGCGCCAATGATGCCAATAATATAATTCCCCCGCAACTTCATTGCCTTTAATATCGGGAATAGAACCGCTGTGCCAACACCTCCACCAATACCCAAGACGGTGCCAAAAAACTCTATCTCCGAAGGCCTTCCTAAAGGACCCACAAAGTCAGCAATCTCATCCCCTTCTGCCATTAAACCCAACTGGCGGGTTGATTTTCCTACCTCCTGGAATATGATGCGAACCTCTCCCTTCTCGGATTCTGCATCCGCAATCGTCAAAGGAATCCTTTCGCCTCTTTCGTCTATCCTTATGATGACAAATTGCCCGGGAAGTGCCTTTGCCGCAATGAGCGGCGATTCAACAATAAACTCCTTTATACCTGGGGCAAGGGTTCTCTTTTTTAAGATCTTTGCCATAGATTCTTATTTCGTTTAACTGAAAGCAGAGCCTCCGTGAGCGCTCGTTAGAGAGACTTATCTCTCTTTATACCCAGCCGCGGAGTTTCATCGCCTCCGCCACTCGGCTCACCGCGACACAATATGCCGCCATCCGCATATCTATCTTCTTATCCTGATGCATCTGGACCACATCCCAGAAAGCCTTTGTCATCTTCTCATCCAGGCGCTTATGAACCTCTTCCAGAGACCAGTAATCGCCAGTAATATTTTGAATCCACTCAAAATAGGATACCGTCACACCACCAGCATTGCAGAGGAAATCGGGAATCACAAAGATATTCTTCTGGTAAAGAATCTCGTCTGCCTCCGGCGTTGTTGGACCATTCGCCGCCTCTGCAATCACCTTCGCCTTGATTCTTCCTGCATTCTTACCCGTTATCACATTCTCCAAAGCCGCAGGCCAGAGCACCGTCACCGGAAGTTCCAAGAGTTCCTCATTTGTTATCTTTGAAGTATTGGGAAAACCAACAACACTTCCTGTCTTATTCTTATGCTCTAAGACCGCAACCGGGTCCAATCCCTTTTCGGAATAGATTCCACCCTTAGAATCGGAAATCGCCACAATCTTCGCCCCGAAGAACTCTCTTGATAAATAAGCGGCATAATAGCCAGCATTCCCATACCCCTGAACTGCCATTGGCGCATCCTTCAGTTCAATCTTTAAGTGCTTTGCCGCCTCCCGCACCGTAAAGATACCACCCCGGGCAGTGGCATCGCCTCTACCTAAGGAACCACCGAGCGGAATTGGTTTCCCAGTTATTACCCCAAAGGCATTATACCGAACGATATTGCTGAACTCATCCATCATCCATGCCATAATCTGAGGATTAGTATAGACATCCGGTGCCGGGATATCCTTATCCGGTCCGATAAAAGTTCCCAATGCTCGGATATAACCACGGGCAAGCCTCTCCTGTTCCGTAAGACTCATCTCCTTTGGATTACAGACAACTCCACCCTTGCCACCACCGTATGGTAAATCAAGTAATGATGTCTTCCAGGTCATCCAGGCGGCAAGCGCCCTTACCGTGTCAATCGTCTCTTCGGGATGAAAGCGAATCCCCCCTTTGCAAGGACCCCGGGCATCGTTATATTGAACACGGAAACCCTTGAATATCTTCACTTCGCCAGAATCCATTCGCACCGGAAAGGTGACTGTCATCTCACGCATCGGTTCCCGCAGTAAGGCATGGGTAGCGGAATCTAACTTCAAAATCTTCGCTGCCCCATCCAGTTGCTCGCAAGCAACCTGGAATGGATTCAATTCCTTTGCCATATACTCCTCCATTTTCCTAAATAAAGTAATATTATAATAAATTTTTATATTTTTCAAGCCACACCCTTTCATCATCAAAACGATGCCCCTTATTGAGAGCAAAAAAGGAAATGCGAATCTACTTAACCTCTCTTGAACAGAGGTGCTTCCGAGGGAACGGCGTCAAGCCAGATATTTATTTTAACTCTTTCTCTTCTTAGATTTTGCCCTATTCTATTAAGATTAGTTTTTCAGTAAATCTCTGATTACCGGCTGAAAGCCGTAAGAAATATATGCCGGGTATTCGCTTGCCATCCCGATCCTTACCATCCCAGAGAAACTCACTCCCCGCTGAAAGATTAAAAGACCCAATCAACTTTCCTGCCACATTGTAGATTTTTAGCGACGATCGCCCAGCAGAAGGCGGGATGCGGATTGCGGTCCGAGTCCGAAAGGGATTGGGGACCACTTCCATTTGTGATTCGGAAGGCGTCCGCGTTGACTTTTCTGTTATATAATTGATTTGGGTATCAGGAATCGCCAGTGTGGCAAGGGTAGCGACCATCGCCTTGATAACCTTCGTCAGGTATAAGGTATCAAATGTTTGAGCAGTAATCCGGTCGCCTGTTGTATGATAGTAGGGATTATCGTCATCCTCAAATGCCCAGATTGCATCGTAGTTCTGTTGCCAGTAAGACCACTGGTCAGAATATGCCGGGGCGGATGTGCTCCTCCGCACCCTAAGTCCAATATTATACCTCTGATTAACCGCAAAGAATGTATCACCAATCGCCCTTGAACCAGCACGGGTGCTTGTATAAATCCTTACCGAATCATTATTCCTAACTTCGGTGGCAATCATATCGGAATTTAAGACCCCTAAGATTGTATCCCCCCTTGACCGCGCCAGACGGGCATGGGCATCACTGCCATAGAGTCCAAACTCTTCGGTATTCCAGCCAATGAATTTTATCGTATATTTCCAGGGGTAAGGGCTCATATATTTTGCAGCAATAATCGCCGTAACCGCTCCGGAGGCATTATCATCCGCACCCGGGGCATAAGTAGTTGGTGATTCAGAGGTGCAGTCACAATGGCCACCAATTATCCAGTAATGTTGTGGATAAACCCGTCCGTTTTTAGTCCCAATCACATTGCTGTCGGTTCCCGAAGGCCAGGTAAAACTATGAAAGCCTACGGAATCTAAGTTATAACCTTGCAGCCGTTCATAGATATACCAGATACCGGAGGAATTCTTCGCCGCGGTTGCATACCGGGTTCTTATCGTATCCAAAACACCCCTCACGGTTACCGGAACCTCACCTGATAACTCACGAATCATCTGTGCCACCTCAGTTGGTGTGATCTGGGCGAGGATTTCGGAAATGACCGGATTCTCCTGCATATCAATCTCCATATCCTCATTAAAATCCTCGGATTTTGGCTCCGGCAGAATGACTGGTAGGAGGGAGACATTTGCAATCTCAAATCCCAAATGGAGAATTGAAAGAATCTTCTCCTCTTTTGCCCTAACGAAGAATGCGGGACCATCCTCCATAAGAATCTCACCGTTCCTTTTGAGGATTGCCCGAGCAACTGTCCGCTTCAAATAGGGAGAGGGATAAACGATATAGAACCTCTCACCAACCTTTGCCGGTAGGGAGGTGAGAATCTTATAATCAAGAGAGAGTGAAGATACCCTTTCTTTTGCTATCCGGCCGATTACCGAATTCTCAAAGAAGGCAACCGGAATGACTGGCGATTCCTTTATCGCCTTAACCTGCGAGAAGGGAAGTTGCAAAAGAACCTCCCCGGAAAAGGTTAGTATGAAAATCCCGAAAACGGAAATGATAACCCTTTTCATATCTGCTCCTTTTTACTTAATATATATAAAAGAAAAAGAAAAAAAGCAAGGCAACCGACTTCCAAGAAAGCCCGACAAAATTTCACTCCTTATCGGAGATTTATTTAAGGATTAACTTATAACTAAACTCTTTATCCTCAGTCTTAATCTTTAAGAAATAGACACCCTTTGGCAATCTTCTATTTCTATCATCCTTTCCATCCCAGTATATCGGGAAAGAATTAGGGGAAAAGAGTTTTATCAGTTTGCCGGTTAAGTTATAGACTTCAAGCAACGGTTTCCCTTTATAAGATGAGAGATAGATTGCAGTCTTGTTAGAGAAGGGATTCGGGCTAATTCTTAATAATGGTTCCTTTCTTTCTTTTCTAACTTCTTCAATTCCTAATCGCTCCCGAAATACCTTCTCGGACCAATAAGCCTGAAGGGCAAGTTCGGTTGTATCCGTCCTCATAAATCGTGAGCCGATTACCGCAAAATAGAATGTCTGCGTAGAACCGGGAAGCAGATTAAAAGGACCACAGGAGATTAAAAATCGCTTATCACTGGGGATAGAGTCTAAACTATCAAATGGTGCGTATTGCGGTGGGAAAGTCCACCAGGACCAGCCAGCCAATCCCAAATACCTTTCTCGATCATTTCTCGGGTCGTTTTCTATCGGAAGTTGCTTAAAGGCAGTCAGATTTAACCCAGAGGAGTTGCCGAGGAATCTTATTGCTACCGCTATACCTGCTGAATCATCATAAATGAAGCCTGTATTCTTTACCCGAATAGTATCGCCACCAATTCTAAAGAGTTTATTTAAGATTAGTCCACAGAAGTCGTCACGATATCTCCGGATGTCGGCATCAATGACAATTCCTATGTGCATATTATTCATCGGGTAGTTGGTGTTGTTAAATAGTTCGTATTTTAGGAAGAAGAAATCCTGGGCAAGGGAGTCACGAAAGCCATAGACGGTTAAGGCAACATCAATTCCAATCGGTCTCGTATCGCTTGGGTCGTGCCTTGCCGGATTGGAATCGTTAAAACAGCACCATAGGTCCATATCCGATAAAGGAATGATTGGTGCCATTGGAAATCTATCCCGCGGCGGTGGCCAATCTCCCGGATATTTATAAATCCTATCGCGCGGGTCATATTCTCGCCAGTAGCGGCAGAGGGAAGGAGACATCTCCGATGACCCGGAATTTGGATTATAGCCAACGGTGACCAATGTCTCTCCCTGGTCAACACAGCCAACCCAGAGCCCTCCTCCAAAAATAGAAGCAGTATTTAAAGGATAAGGCCAATAGCCATTTATAAACCAACCGGAATTAGAGAACGAACACCGCCAGCGATTTATATGAATTGAATCTCCATAACTATAGACCACAAGCAAGAATAAGGTTAAAAATAGAAGAGACCACTTCATAAATCACCTCCCTAATTCATAACTTATATTATACCAGATTTTTTACTTGTCAAGAAATCCTTGCAAGTGTTAATAGACCCCACTACCACCCTAAGGAGATCTTAAAGGGATTGCCTCCCTCAATGCTCTAAACCGCCAATTAGATTGGCAATTACACCTTCTTTAAGACCCTTCATTACATTGTGAATTAGACCGCCAATTAGACCCTTCATGACACCGCCAATTAGACCTTCAATTAGACCCTTTATTAAACCACCAATTAGACACTTCATTAGACCAAAAATTAATCTTTCAATTAGTCTTTCAATTAGACCTTTTAAGACACCTTCAATTAGACCAAAAATTAGACCTTCAATATCACCCCCTGTATCGTCCCCCCATTTTTGAAAAGAAAATCCACTCTTTTTATTTAAGGGAGGGCTTGGATTAGCATTTTATCTTCTATCTTATTATACCAGAAGGTTGAAGAATTGTCAATAGTCCGCTTTTCATCAAAAATAATCTTCCCGAGTTTAAAAACTTTTAGAGAATAGTTCTTTGAGGGAATTAAAAGGGTTCAAAAGAACGGAGATCCCAAGAGTCTGGCACAGGGCGAGCCGGCAGACTATATTTTTTACGGTCGTGTGAGGTCTTTTCCCATCGCCCAACGGGAGAGGTAGATGAAAGGGAAGTCAATACCACCAATTATACCCTTCGTAATTATCTGCCCAACGATTAAGGGGATAACCGGCTCTCGGCCATAAAAGGCAAGGGTGATGAAGATTAAACTATCTAAGGTTAAACTCAATATATCACTGAGGATGTTTCGCAACCAGAGAAGCCTTTCCTCTGTCATCCGGCGCAGTCGGTCAAAGATAAAGGCATCAAAATTCTGACTGATGAAGAAGGCAATCCAACTGGCAATCGTTATTCGGGGAATAAATTCTAAAATGGAACGCCAGGAGGCATTGAGTGCCCAGAAAGGGGCCGGTGGAAGATTTAAGCCAATGATAAGAAAGAGATTCATAAAGACCTGGGTGATAAAGGCGATAAGAATCATCCTCTGCACCATCTTTCTACCGAACGCCTCATTTACGATATCAATTATCTGAAATGTGAAAGGGAAGATTAAGACCGCAGCTGGGGCTGAGATTTGGCAGAACCCAAAATTAAAAGAGACAATCTTCGTTGCAAGAATCTGTGCCATTGCTAAATAGATGATATAAAAGGCAATCGCCAAATCCGAACGCCCGTATATCTTTATATACCAACCTGAGGCATAACTGACGAAGGCAATCGTCAGAAGCCAGATTAAGATTGCCCAGAGCATCCCTTAGAATACCTTCCCCATCTGAAAATGAATCTCCCACTTTCTCGGCTTTGCATCAATTCCATAGCCGAAGTCAACGCCGACCAAACCAAGCATCGGAATTTCTAATCTCACACCGGGTCCAAATCCCCTTTTTAGATTTGAGAGGTTAATTTCCGAAAAGGAGTTATAGGCATTGCCGCAGTCAAAGAAGAGGATAAATGATAGATAGGGTGCTAATTTTAACTTATATTCTAAATTAAAAATGAGAAGCGACTTCCCACCAATTAGATAACCTTCATCAATTGGTCCTAATGACCTGTCCGGATAACCTCTAACCCCATCTTCGCCCGCACCACCGGGATAAAACTTCTCATAAAGTGGAATCATATCTCCCTTCTTAATCTCACCAATCCAACCCAAACGGGAACGGAACATTAGAGAAAATTTCCAGAAGAGAGGGAAATGGATTCGCTGTTCAAAAATTGAGCGGAGGAAACGAATCCTACCGAAGGATATATCAAAGGAGGAAAGATAATAAGAACCAGATGCCGGATTAAATATATAATCACGGGAATCCCTGATCAACGAGATCCCGGGTTGGAGGAAACCCTTCGTTATCGTATCCGAATATATTGTGTAAGGTCCTCGTGGCTGATACCGGGAGGAGATGGAACGCGGCGGAATCTTTGTCGTCCCCACCCGAAAGGAGAAATATCCCCGCAGATAGTCAAGGAAGAGAGGGTATGAGAAATTTAACCCGATGCTCTTATCCTGTTTATCATAATAGTCAAACGGTCGTGTCATATACATAAGGTCAATACCGGTGGAGAGTGGTCGGTCAAAGAGATAGGGTTCGTTAAATCCGAGTGCGATATTAGTCTTTCTACCTCCTTTCTCCAATTTCAAAGAGACCCTCTGCCCCTTTCCCAAGAAGTTGGGCTGGGAGATTTCTATGTAACCGGTAAACGCCTCCTGCTTAGAATAAGAGACTCCTCCTCCTAATGTGCCGAAGGTCTCCTTCTCCTTCACCCGATAGATTAAATCTATCTCTCCACTCTCTTCATACTTCCCATACGCATCACCAGCGCGGCCGGCGGAATCAAATTGAACAACCCTTCGGTAATCAAGTTGCACATCTTCAAAAAAGCCGAGGTTAAAGATATTCCGCTGACTCCGCACCACCTCACTCCGCTTGAAGCGAGTGCCCGGAAGCGTAACAATCTCCCGCCTGATAACCTTCTCCTCGGTCCGGCGGTTCCCTTCTATTTTTACCAGTCTGATATTTGCCGGAATACCCTCTTCAATCTTAAAGGTTAAAAAGACTCTCTCTTCCCTTATCTCTTCAATGGGGAGAATATTAGCATAAATGAATCCCTCTTCACTATATAGGGAGAGTAAATCGGTAATAAAGGTATTTATCTTCTTATAGTTATAAATATCCCCCTCTTTCATCCTCAATCTCTTTCGCAAATCTTCTTCCTGAAATAGACTCTCCCCTTCAATTTCAATCTTACCGAAGAAATATTTCCTTCCCTCTTCCACATCTATGTCCAAAGTGATAAAGGCATCTTCAAAGGATACGCGATAATCAAGAATCTTAGCGGCGAGAAATCCCTTCTCCTTATAAAGCGCGATAATCCGCTCCAAGTCATTCTTAAACTCCTCT
>JBBIHO010000014.1:0-14712 GCA_037446935.1 Caldifarciminota bacterium
GCAGGCTACTAAAAAGGCTATTCAAAAAATAATTAATTTATCTAATATCTCTTCAATCTTTCCTTTCATAACTATCTCATTCAACCTATAACTTTATAACCCTTCTTCCGATAGTATTCTCTTAATGCCCGCAATGCCCGGAATTGCAATGCCTTTACCGCACCAACCGGCTTTCTTATAATCTTAGAGACCTCTTCGGATGAATATCCCTGAATGAACCTTAGATTGATGACCTCTGCCTGTTCCGGTGTGAGATGAAAAAGCGCCTCCTTCAATCCTTCGGTATCAACCGTCTTCTCCGGAACCGGATTGCCGGGAAGCGTATCCGATGGTATCTCCTCCAGTCTAAGTTCCTTCTGTCGCGATTGCTTGCGGTAAAAGTCAATCACCATATTATGAGAAATCTTATAAACCCAAGGGATGAAATTCCCTCTCTGCTTTGCCAAGTTCTTCCATATCTTCAAAACGACGACCTGGGTTAAATCCTCAACATCTTCTCTCATTTTAACCCGATAAAAGATATAGCGATAAATCTTTCGGTAAAGGAACTTAAAGAGTTTTTCCGCCGCTTCTTTATCACCTCTTTTTGTGTCTTGCACAATTCTTGCCAAATCATTCACTTGGAGTTCTAATAAGTCTTCCCTGCCGTCTGGCAATTTCCAATGCGGCTCACGCTTACTGAACCATTCATATAATATAGACGAATTAACCTTCATAAAGTTACTTTAGATTAACTATCACAAGAGTCAAATGTATCTCGCCGTTTTGTGGATTCTAAGGTGAAGAGGAGAAAAGGGAGGCAGAAGGCAAAATAGGAGATGTCAAATTTTGTCTTAAAGATGACTGCAGAAATTCCGTAGTTTAGAACCCTGAGGATAAAAGGGATGAAGATAATGAAGAAGGTAAAGAGGGTTATCCCAAAATATGACCTCTCTTCACCCCATTTTAATCCATAGAGTAGTGCCAGGATAAGAGATGGTAGGATGAGCCAGTAGGGTAGATATGCGGTTTGAATAGAAAATGGTCCATTTTTAATATAGTGGCCAGGGTTCCATAAGAAGAAAGGCAAGTTAATTGCCAAGAAGCCACCAAGGCAACTAAAGGCAAAGAGAAATCCAACTCGCGAATTTTTCTTAAAGTAGATTGGGAAGAAGATGAGATAAGGCAAAAGGACAATTCCCCTTGTGGCGAGTAAAAATCCGCCTAAGATACCATAAATGATTAGTGCCAATCCTTTTATTTTCTCTCCCTTCAACTCAAAGAGAAAGAGGTAAGATAAAACCAAGACCATATTGGTAAAGATTTCGGAACGGGTAGTTACCTCAAAAAGGAAGAGTGGTGAGAGGAGAAGAAGGCAAAGAGAGAAGAGGGGAAAACCACTCCGCCGTGAAAGGAGATAAGAAAATAAGAGGAAGCCAAAGATTTGTAATAGCCCTAAATCACCTAAGAGGTAGAAGGGGAGGGCGATAAAGAAGAGGAAGGGGAAGCCAGAAGGACGGGTTGGGGTGATATAGGGAAACTCACCAGAGAGGAGTTGGGTAAGCCATTCTTTGATGGCTCGCTCCCTGCCAACCCGAATCTCTTCCGGGGAGAACTGCTTCATTAAGAGAAGGAGTAATAATGCCGCTCCCAATGAAAAGAGGATGAGAAGGGAAGGGGAAGAAATTCTCTCAATTATCCTTCTGCCAAAAAAGAAGAAAAGGAGGATTGCGATAAAATAGATGAGGATTAAGGATGGGTAAAGATTGGTGAAGCGGGGTAAGTATTTGGATAAGAAGAGGAGGTTAATGAATTGATAGATTAGGATGGATGAGAGACCGGTGGCGGAAAAGGAAGTTGCGGAGTGAGCCACTTACCGAAAAGGCAGGGTTAAGATTATGCCCAATAGAATACCGGTGGTGAAGAGACAACCGGCTCCTCCCCACAAAATCCATGAGGCATTCCGCTTTGCCTTTAAGGTCGCGGGATAACTGAGGAAGACTTCGGTCTCCTGGCCATCAAGAATCGTTATCCGGACCGATGCGGTATGGAAGCGGGCAAAATCCGGAACCCTTTTAATTATTGCAAAGAGTCCTTTCTCCCTTGCTCGCCAGTAACTCGCTTCTAATGAATCGGAAGGATAGAGAGAGACAGTATAATTACCGATATCTAATTTCATCATCTCAATCGGTGCCCTGCCGATTGACTTATTATCTAAAAAGACCTCCATTCCTGATGGGAGAGTTCTTACCGTAAGATAACCAAAGCCAAAGCCATCCTTTGGCAAAAGGATGAGGAAGAGGAAGAGAGGTTTTAGGAGACGCATAGGTGAAAGGAGAATGGCGTCAAGCCGATAAACGATTCTAAACATAAGCGGATTCCTCCTTTTTATATCTACTTATGAATTCATTGGCAAAACTGGCAAATTTATTATTCCGGATTGCTTCCCTTATCTTTTTGATGAGATTGATAAAGAAGTAGAGGTTATGATAAGTCAAGAGGCGCTGGCCTAAGATCTCTTGCGCAATGAAGAGATGGCGCAAATAGGCGCGGGAGAAATTTTGGCAAGTGGCACATTTACAGTTCGGGTCTAAGGGAGAGAAGTCCTTTGTGTATTTAGCATTTCGCACCGATAGCCGGCCTTCGGAAGTGAAGGCGGTGCCAGTTCTTCCGTTGCGGGTTGGCAGAACGCAATCAAATATGTCCGCGCCGCGTCTGACGCATTCAATTATATCTTCTGGATAACCGGCTCCCATAACATAGCGCGGGCACTCCTCTGGTAAGATTTCGTCTAAGATACTTATTATATCGTAACTGACTGTTGATGGTTCACCCAAAAATAGACCGCCAATCGCATAACCGGGAAAATTTAGGTCGGTAATTCTCTTTGCGGTCGCTTTTCTTAAATCGGGATAAGTTCCGCCCTGAATGATGGCAAATAGTGTTATCCCTTCCATTCCTTTTGACCTCTTCGCCCATTCCTCGGTTAGGACTACTGCCTCCTTTGCCTTTTCGTATTCTTGCGGAAAGCCGAGGCAGACATCAAGGCACATCCCAATATCACTCTGCAAGGCAATCTGAATCTCAACAACCTTTTCCGGGGTTAGGAAATGGCGAGAACCATCAATATGGGATTGGAAATGGACACCTTCTTTTGTGATTTTTACTAAAGAGGCGAGGGAGGTTATCTGGAAACCGCCGGAATCGGTGAGGATTGGTCCTTTGTAGCCGATGAATGGAGAAAGACCACCCGCTTCTTTTATCACCTCAACCCCTGGTCTGAGATAAAGATGATAGGTATTACAGACAATCATCTCCACACCGATCTCTACCAATTCCTGGGGGCTAATCGTCTTTACGGTTCCTTGGGTAGCAACCGGCATGAAGACCGGGGTGAAGACCTCCCCTCTTGGCAGATTTAATCTACCAACGCGGGCGCGGGCCTCTTTTGTCTCAATGCTAAATTTCAAGTGGGGTCAATGAAATTCCATTACGGAAAAACCGCCTAAATTTAGTCTTAATGGCTTCTCTTTCACGAAGGCATTCTCGCCGAGGATTGAACCTTCCAAGAGGGAGTTTTCAATAAAGGAAGAGCGATTGATTATTGAATCTTTGATTATTGACCGCCGAATCGCCACCTCTTCGGAGACCGAAACAAATGGACCGATTACCGATTCTTCAATTGTTACCGAGTCCGCAATATAAACCGGTGGGATAATGACACTCCCCTTCCGCTCTTTGTAATAGTTTGTGCTCTGGAGGAGGTAGCGATTTGTCTCAATTAAGGCCTCCGGGGTCCCGCAGTCAAGCCAGTATTCTACGGGAAATGCCTTTATTCTTACCCCCTCTTCAATCAATAACTCCAAGGCATCGGAGAGTTGGTATTCGCCTTTCGTCTTTATGCCTTTATCAAATATGGTCTGAAGGGACTTAAAAAGGGGAGCGGTCTCGGTAAAGTAATAGACACCAACAATCGCCAGGTCACTTTTCGGCTCCTGCGGTTTTTCAACAATCCGACTGATGATGCCATTTCGTAATTCCACAATTCCAAATCTACTTGGGTTGGCAACCTTTTTCACACCGATAAGATTCTCCTCCTTTATAAATTCGGCAAAGTCCATATCAAGAATCGTGTCACCAAGGATAATGAGACAGGTGGCATCTTCGTCTACATAATCCTTTGCCCGATAGACCGCATCTCCCAAACCTTGCGGATTTCTCTGCTCGGCAAATTGGAAGGGGAGGGAGAAATGGGATGTGAGATATCTTTCAATCATATTACCCTGGTTGCCACCGGTAATCACGATAACCTTTTCCGGTGCCAAATCGGAAATCCGCTCAATAATATGACCAATGATTGGCTTCCCAGCAACTGCTAAGAGGGGCTTGGGTGTTGTATAGGTATGAGGTATTAGCCTTCTGCCCTCACCAGCGGCTGGGATGATGATATTTAACTTCCTGCGTTTCATAGCATAATTATATAAGATAAAGGAACTATTGTCAATAATCGCGTAACTTTTCCTCATTTCATCCGTCCTTAAATATGAGGAGAAGATTATGAAAGGGATGAGACTTCCTCCGATTGGGAAGTTAGATAAGGAGATTTTTGAAGAGGTTATCTTCCCCAATTTGGGTAAAAGAGATGAAAGGGTTTTAATTAAACCGATGCATGGTGTTGATGCTGGGGTGATTGATTTAGAAGACAAGGTGATGGTTGTTGCCGAAGACCCAACTTTTGGGATGCCGGTTTTAATGCCTTATTTCGGCTGGGCAATTGTTCACATCTGTGCCAGTGATGTCGCGGTTTTTGGTGTCAAGCCAGAGTTTATGACCATCTGCCTGCTTTTACCACCGGGAACTGAGACCGCAGTTTTTGAATCCCTCTGGCAGCAGATTCATAAGGAGTGCGAAGAATTGGGGATAACAATTGTCGGGGGACATACCGGTGTTTATCCGGGAATCTCTTATCCCTTAAATGGCGGGTGCACAGTCTGGGGATTTGGGAAGAGAGAAGAACTGACGCCGCCGTCCAATGCGAAAGTGGGAGATAAGGTAATAATAACCAAAGGACCGGCAATTGAGGCGACCGGGATTTTAGCCTTGCAGGCAGAGAAAGAATTGGTAGAGAATTTAGGAAAGGAGAGAACAGAAAAGGCAAAGAGGTTATTTTCGGAAATGACGGTTGTTAAAGATGCCTTAATTGCCCGGGAATATGCCCATGCGATGCACGATGCGACAGAAGGTGGTCTCTTAAATGGTTTGTATGAAGTTGCTAATGCCTCAAATACTGGGATTGAGATATGGGAGGATTCAATTGTCATTCCGGAGGAAGTAAAAGCAGTCTGCGAATATTTTCATATTGACCCCTTAATTTCAATCAGCGAAGGAACCCTCATCATCTCCGCAAAGGAAGAGAATGTTAGCCCCTTAATAAACTCCTTAAAGGTTTGTGGAATTCCTTCCTTTGTGATTGGCGAAATTAAGGAAAAGGGAGAAGGTCGGTTTTTAGTCCTTAAAGATGGTAGTAGAAAAGAACTCTTACCAGTGAAGGTTGACCCATTCTGGAATGCCTATTTTAAGACCCTTGCTTAATATGAAAGAGGTGATTCTGTCGGAACTAAAAGATGCGGTTAGGGAATTAGAAACGATGAAAGAATTTGTCAGACTCGTTCCAGAAGTGAGGGTGAATTTCGCCTACACAAGAGAGAATCCAAAAGAGATTACTGATGTCGCAGGAGTTGATGGCAGGATTACGGTCGTTAGCGGAATGCCAAAGGCGGCCGGTAAAGTTAGATTTGGTGCCTCTGACCATCTGGCAAGACTTTTGATAGAAGTGGCAAAATACGATAAAGAAATGCGGTCAGCAATAAACTTTAAGTATGATGAGGAGATTTTGCGCGGGATTAAGAGATATTGTGCAACGAAGAAGATTTCTCTCGGAAAGATAGATAGAAGGAGAGAACCGAAAAGATACCAAAAGGAAGATAAGATGTCTATGGTCTGGAAGGTAAAGACCCTTTATAAAACTTCTCACTCCTCAATACCAAAGATATTTTATGAAACTGCGGGCTGGGGTAAAGAGCCGCTATTTGTTTTGTTAGGCAAAAATCCGAAAGAGGTATTGGGAGGACTCAAAGAAATCCTCCGTTTGCTTGAGAGACGATGAAGGCAATATCTCTTTTGGTTTGCGGACTACCATTAGCGATTGGCGCAACCTGGAATATCAACGGGGCGATGGATAGCCGGTTAATGAGCAAAGACCTTAAAGATTATGAATTTACCCTCCACGGTTCTGAGATAAATCTTCGTTATACCTATTCGGATCTGCGAGGAGACCGGTTAATATTCTTCCTCCAGATTCCCTATTCCTCCCATTTAGCGAGTGAGATGTTTTTCCATCATTATGGGGATGCCTATCTTCTCTTAAGAGGTCAATTGGGAGAGCCGAATATCCGCATCGGGAGGTTTGACATACCCTTTGGCATCTTAAAAACCTTAGACACCCATTTCTCACTCCTGCCCTACCTGTATTCTTATGGCTTAGGTGTTAAAAAAGACATCGGTGCCGCAGTCTTTGGCTACTATAAGATTCTAACTTATGATTTGGCATTCACTCAAGGATTTAATAATCTCACTTCTCCACGGATGGATAAGCCAATCACCATAAGGTTGGGTTTGGAGACGGAAGGACTAAAAGCCGGTCTTTCAATCTTAGCCTCCACGATGATGGAGAAGAAAATATTCAGAAGATTGGGAATAGATATTGAGAAGAATATTAATCCTTTCGTTTTAAGGGCTGAAATAATCTCCGGTGATAAGCCAGAAGGAAAGGGATTCTCCTTACTTTTAGACTTTCCTTTCTTCTTCGGTAGTGAAGGGAAGGTAACTTATCTTTTGTGGACGGAGGAGAAGACTTATGCAAACTACGGAGTAGAATTGAATCGGGTGGTATCCTTTATCACCTTTGGTGTTGGTTGGGTAGGGGCGAAGGCAAAGGATGTGAAAAATGACTTATTCTTGCAACTCAGATTAAAAATATGAGAAGATTACACATCTTTTATCTTCTATTGATATTTAATTTCGCTCATTCTGGCATTTGTCTCTGGCGATTTCCGGACAAGGATATTAAGAGACTCTTTCCGAAGGCGACTGGCTATAAAACAGAGATTGTCAACTATAATAAAGAAGAGAAGGCAGGGATTGAAAAGGAGTTAGGAATTCCTCTGGATGCCGATGAGACGCAGTTTAACTTCTATAAAATCCTTAAAGATACAACCCCAATCGGATTGGTTCTCACCCATTCGGCAAAGGGACAATACGGGGCAATTGAGGTTGTCATTGGATTGAATAATCAAGGAGAGGTTATCGGAGTATTGATTCAACGGGATAGGGAGAAGAAGAGTAAGGAACTGCGGAGCAGAAAATTCTTAGACCAGTTCTTAGATAAGACCGCAAAGTCGGAGTTTGGCGATATAAAACCAATAAAAGGTGCCGAAAGGGCAACCCAGGCGGTTATCCTTTCGGTGAGAAAGATGCTTATCGTAAATGAAGTTTTAAGTAAATGAAACCACAGATAAACCCCAAAGAAGTAAATTATGAATAGATGTTTCAAATTTGGTTTTGGACTCTTTGTCATATCTTTCATCTTTATCGTCCTTACACTATCTTGTATCCGAAAGGTAGAATACGGCGAAAGGATAGTGGCCGGTGAGCGGGTAAAAATAAAAGATATTCTTAGCGGAGAATACATCGGAAAAGATGTCTCCCTAAAAGGCAAGATAGACTTAGAATGCGGTAGCGGATGCTGGTTTATCCTGAATGACAACACGGGTAAGATTTATGTTGATTTAGGTCCTTCTAACTTTGCCATCCCGCAGTGGGCAGGAAGAGAAGTGGTTGTAAAAGGAAAGGTGATAAGGGAAGAAGGAGAGATAAAGTTAATCGGGAAAGGGGTTAGATTAAAATGAATTTCTTCCGACTGGCAATTAAAAATCTCGGACGAAGGAAACAGCGGACTTTTCTCACAATTCAAGGAATCGCCATCGCCATCTTCATCCTTTCTGCTTTATTTTCCTTTCAGGAAGGTTATAAAAGGTCTTTAACAAAAGAGATGACAGAAATGGGTGTTCATATATTAGCCGTGCCAAAAGGATGTCCCTATGAAGCCGCCTCCCTCATCGTTCATGGTGGGATAATTCCCAAATATTTAGAAGAGAAGGATTTGGATATCGTTCAGAGTATTCCTGGCATTGAACTGGCGACACCTCTCTTTTTGAGTCAGATATATGAAAAGGAACAGGAAAGGACAAGCATCATCTATGGGATTCGCCCAGAGGAATATCAGAAGTTGAAACCGGGGTGGAAGATAAAAGGAGATTTCTTTTCGGAGGAGGATACATCTTCTCTCGTGATTGGTTATGAGGTTGCTTATCAAGAGAAGGTGGATGTCGGAGATGAGATTTATTTCCCCTCCTTAAATAAGAGTTATAAAATTGCCGGAGTCTTAGAAAGGACCGGTGGTCAGGATGATGGCTTTTATTTTGTCTCACTGGGCGAGGCGCAGCGGATATTTGACAAAAGGGGGAAGATTACCGCCATTGCGATTAAGATCAGCGATTTGAGTAAGATTGGTGAAATAACCAAGAAACTGGAGGCAATCCCTGATTTGCAGGTAGTAACAATGGCGCAGGTCTTAGGAACAATCTTAAACTTAGTCGGCAGTGCCCGCACCTTAATCTTTTCGGTTGTGATAATTGCTCTGATTATCGGTTCTCTCGGGATAATAAATACGATGCTCATCTCCATCTACGAACGCCGGCGTGAGATTGGGATATTTAAGGCGATTGGTGCCAGAAATTTTGATATTATTAAAATTATCCTTCTTGAGACCCTGATGATTGCTCTGGTGGGTGGTCTGGAAGGATCTCTATTGTCTCTGGTTGGCGGTCGGGCAGTTGAGGGATTCGTCCGCAGTGCTATTCCTTATGCCCCGAAGCGGATAATCTTCACCTTTGATTTTTCCAATCTCCTTATTGCCATTCTCTACTCTATAGTAATCGGCCTGATTGCCGCCGCCCTACCTTCATTTCTTGCCGCCAATCTCTCCCCCTTGGAGGCGATAAGGAAAGAGGAATAAGATGGAGAATTCAACAATCTTAGAGGCTCTCTCTTTGACTAAGATTTATAAGATGGGTAGGGAAGAGATTTATGCGATTTCGGACCTCTCGCTAAAAATTAAGAGGGGGAGATTCTATTCCTTTGTTGGTCCTTCCGGAAGTGGCAAATCAACCCTTCTCTCCTTATTAGGTTTCCTTGATCGACCAACTGCTGGGAGTTTAAGAATTGATGGCGAGGTGATAAACTCGCCAAAGAGAGCAAGCGAGATAAGAAGAAGATATTTTGGGTTTGTCTTCCAGAGTTTCTATCTCCTGCCAACGCTTACCGTCTATGAAAATGTCTGCCTGCCGCTTTTATTTTTAAGGAGGAGGATTGATAAGACGAAAGTGAAAGAGGTCTTAGAGAAATTGGGACTGACGGAAAGGGAAAGACATCTCCCTTCGCAACTCTCAGCGGGTGAGATGCAAAGGGTAGCGATTGGCCGGCCACTAATCACCTCACCCCAAATAATCATTGCCGATGAGCCGACAGGTAATTTAGATAGTAAAAATGCGAATATGATATTTGAAATATTTAAGAAACTATCCGAGGAAGGAATCACCATCTTAACCGCTACCCACGACACCGATTTGGCAAAAGATTTCTCGGATGAGATTATAAGACTGAAAGACGGCAAGATTGTTTGAGATTGTAGCCGAAAGGATGAAACCACAGAGAACACAGAGAAAAGTTTCAGAAAAAGCTCTCTTCTGCGTCCTCTGCGGCTACCAAAAACTTGACAGATGGGAAAAATAGTTTATAATATGGGTTATGAAAGTTATTAAAAAGGAGGATGTATGTTAAGTCTTATTTTAGTTGTCTTAATCAATATATCACCGTCAGTCAATATGCCGTCACTCCCGATTTGGGGAGTAGGCGGTCCTGATGCCTACGGTTATCGCTGGATTGATTCCGATACGACAGCACCCGGGGCACCGGTCTATAACTGGATTGATATTACAGGGATTGGTGATACGATAAGGGGTCTTGCGGATGATAATGTGGTCGGTCCTTTTCCGATTGGCTTTGAATTTCCTTATTACTGGTATCGGGTGAATAGTTTCTTTGTCGGCTCCAATGGTTATATTGCCTTCGGAGACAATTTTCTATCCGCCCATCCCTTTCAGAACTTTCCCAATACCGCCCGACCGAATAATACCATAGCACCTCTGATGTGTGATTTAGACTTCTCCACCGGTAATCCGCTCTGTATCTATTGGACAAATAACCGGGATACCTGCATCATCTCTTATATCAATGTTCCGTTCTGGAATACCGGCGGTTCAAATACATTTCAGATAATTTTGACGAAGGCGGATAGTTCAATATATTTCCAATACCAGACGCAGAATGGCGCTCCTTATAATGGCTGGCAGTCAGCCGGTTCCTCAACGATTGGTATTGAGAATATTACAGGACGAATTGGTCTCTCTTATATGCATGCCGGTCAGCCCACTTACAATATGCCGCACGCTAATCTAACAATAAAGTTCTATCCACCAGCAACATCCAGTTATATTGTTCATGATATCTCAGCCTGGGCGGTAATGAATGATGCGAGTGAAGGGGTCTTTGTTTACTTTGGTGATACGGTTCTCCCCCGGGGAAAGGTTAAGAATACCGGAAATATCCCGACCGGTAACTTCTTAGTTATCTGCCGGATAAGAAGTGGTGCCTCGGTCGTCTTTGCGGATACCGTCACAGTAATGGGCACAACGCCTGGTGAAGTGGTGGATATTAACTTCCCCCGGAGATTTTTACCCAGTTCTCAGGGTCTCTATACGATGGTCGTCCGTTCATACCTTACTGGTGATTCGGTTCCGGGAAATGACTCAATCCTCTTAGAGATGCGGGTTTATCAGTATCCTGCGGAACTGCGCTGGGAGGATTTGACCTCACCACGGGCGATGTATTCCTGGAATGGTCCCGGTGGCTACGGGAATAAGTTCTATCCACCACGTTACCCAACAAGGATAAATGGAATGAAGGTCTATGCCTCCGCTTCGCCAGCAACTCCAGTAAGCGTTTTGGTTCTTGATGATAACGGTCAGGGTGGTGCGCCCGGTGATACCCTTTTCCTAACGACACTTAATATCTCAACCCAGCAGTGGTATACGGTGAACTTCCCAACTCCGGTGAATATCACGGAAGGTGCCTTCTTCATTGGTTGTATTTCGGCAATTGCCAACCGCCCGGCTTTCGGAATGGATACCTTGCCTCCGGTCTCCCGACTCGGTTGGGAATATACAAATGCCTGGGCACCCAGCCGACATGCGGCACAACACGATATTATGATTAGAGCACTCTGCGATATCGGGACAGGGATAAAGGAGGTTGTTGAGATGAAAGAGATTAAGGCTTCACCAACCGTAATGCGAACTAAGGATTTTTCCGCCCAGAAGTTTAACTCTCAAATCTATAATGCATGTGGTCTTTCAGTAAAGAAAGAGAAATTGACAACTGGTATTTACTTCCTGAAAGAAGATGGTAAGGTAAAGAAGTTAATCCTTGTGGAATAAAAATAAAAAGATGAAGGGCGGGAGAGAAGACCTCCCGCCCTTTTTATTTTATTTTATTTCTCAACGATAACCTTTAAGGTCTTATTGAATGAGGTCCCTTCTAACCGCAGGAAATAAACGCCACTCGCGTGCCCTTCTAACTTTCCGGTATAGGAAGTTCCTTTACCTTGATGAAGTCTCTGGACCAATTTCCCGGTAATGTCATAGAGGGATAAAGAGAAGGTCTCTTCTTTTGGCAAAGAGAGGTTGATATTTGCGGAATTGCGGAAGGGATTTGGGGATATGGTGAGCGAAGGGAGAAGATTCTTTCTCTTTCCTTCGCTGATTGCGAGATAGGTATTATAAAAGGATTGGAGGGAATCGCAATTTTCATAGTAAAGGGCAAGGCTTGTTGCTCCGAGGATGGCAAAGGCACACTTATAACTCTCACCGGGTTGTAAATCAAATGGACCAACCGAGGCACAGGTTGACCAGTCATAGTCCCGATAGGAGGCATAACATCTATAGAGGCCAGCCATAATTTTGTATTTTACGGTATCGTGCATCCCCTGAACTGGATAGACGAAGGTATCGTGGTTGGTGCAGTAGAGATTTGCCCAGGAGGGCGGGTAAAGGATTTTTGTGCCGACCGTTGGGTTATCACTTGTTTGCTGACGCATCCAGACGGTTCGGCGGGCAGTATCGGTTCCTGCGCGGTTTGTGTTAGCGGTTCCTAAGTCCCAGTCCATAAAGATACCGGCATATAAACCGGTTATCGGGCTCGTGCCAAGATTGGTAAATACATACTCAATTATTACGCCGTCATCATAACGCGGGTCAGCAGTGGCGACACTGTATTGCTCAACCCTGATATTTTGCGGTGTCGGGTGAGCGCCGTCATTGGCAACCATCCGATATTCCTCCAACCCGAGACGATAGAAATAGTTGAGAGTTTCAACGATTGCAAAGTCACGGGAATCTACCTGATTGAGACCAAAGAAGGCATCCGCAACATAGGTCCGGGAGTTACCAAGTGCCACTCCGCCAAAGAAGAGCCAGTTAGGACCTGCGGCGGGATAACGAAAACCGACACCTTGGGTCTGCTGAGAAGAGAGGAAGCCAATATGGCCATAAGTGGTGACCGTAAGTTTGCAGTTTCCTGTATCGTGGGTAAGAAAGAGAGCGCCCTGGTTTAAATCTACGGGCGCAAGATTTGGTAAAACCTGCATCAAACTAAAGAAAATTAATATAAACATAATTCCTCCTTTTAATCACCTTCTATTTTACTA
Organism: Caldifarciminota bacterium; assembly: GCA_037446935.1. Classification (GTDB taxonomy): domain Bacteria; phylum Hydrothermota; class Tepidihabitantia; order Tepidihabitantales; family JBDRVQ01; genus JBBIHO01. The sequence goes on from JBBIHO010000014.1 coordinate 12,923, forward strand.
AAAATTAAATCTTTGTCAATAGGGCGCTTTTTGTCAAAAATAATAATCGGGATGCGACAGGTTTTAAGAAAAAAAGAGAGTCGCAGATTCCGATAAGTCTCTGTAAAATAGCAACTTATATATCAGGGGATGGTAAAGAGTGACCGGGTGGACCGATGGTCATAAAATCAGATGGCTATCCGTCCGAATTACTAACCATTTGGGAAATAGTGACTTAATTAAGAGAGATACTTTTTTGAAGGTTGGCATAGGAAATGCTTTTTAGAATATCTGAGGAAGGAATTTATGAAGTTTAAGAAGGGAATTTTGGGTAATGAAGGCCGGGTAGGGGGGGTGGCGAATGTTACTTCCCATTCGCTCTTTTATCTCTTAGCCAGTGCAGGACCTGCTCTCTACCAAATCATTATCATATTCTTCCTGACACATCATCTCGCACCGGCGAAATTTGGTGATTTCATGCTTGTCTATCTTTCTCTCACCTTCGTGGCGATGGCACTCACGGCCTGGATAGATTCTTCCAATTTAAGGTTCTATAGTGTTTATGAGCAAACTGCGGAGTATAAGAAATTTTTCAGCACCCTCTTCGCTTCTCTCTTTTTCTGCCTCTGCGGTTTCGCCGGAATCCTTCTCCTTTGCCTTTTGCCTTTTTCCCCGAAACTGACGCCAGAGATAAGGGGGATGTTGCTTATCGGGATAGTTGCTTTGCCTTTCTATGCGGTCATCTATTCCGGGGGGATTTTTCTCCAAGCGGCCATAAGGCCAAAGGCCCACACTTATTTAAGGCTCTCCTTTTTTGGCATTAGCGGTTTATTGGGGATGATTCTTACTCGGATGTTTCACTATGACCCGAAAGGAATCTTTTGGGGTTGGATCATTACGGGTGCCCTCCTCTTACCATTTCTATTTAAGAAGACAGCCTTCTTTTTAAATTTCCGCCTCCGTGATATAAAAAGGGATATACTAATGAAGGCATTAGGATTTGGCTTGCCCTTTATTTTTACGACCATCGCCTGGAGTGTGCCGGGAAATGTTGATCGATATATATTAAAGATATTCAAGGGGTCAAGTGAAGTTGGCTTGTATTCTGCGGGATGGACCCTTGCCCGTCAACCGCTAATCTTCTTCTTCTATTCCTTATTGGCAGCGGGCACTCCCCTGCTTTGCAAAGGTTATGAAAGGGAGGGGAGGGAGGCGGCGTCCGAATTTTTAACCCGCCTGGTTCGGTATTATTTTTTGTTTGCCCTGCCATTGGTGATAGTTCTATCTCTATTAGCAAAGGATATATTCTTACTTTTCTTTTCGGCAAATTATCAGGCGGGATATAAGTTGGTACCGATTATTGCCTTCGGCACCTTCTTTTTAGGTCTTGCGCAATATACGACAAAGGGACTAATCTTGGAGAATCAGACGAAGATATACGGTTGGTTAGTAGCCATTGCGGCATCGCTTAACTTACTATTTAATATGGTTCTTTGTCCCCTTTTCGGAATGGTCGGGGCAGGGATCTCTTACCTTCTCTCTAACCTTTACTTAGCGGTATCAGCAAAGATTAATGGTGATAAGTATCTGAAGTTTTGGCTACCAATTAAGGCAATCAAGCGGTCGGCTCTCGCAGCAGGCATTGCGGGGGGCTTCCTCCTCTTCTTAAATTGGATATTTCCCTCAGGTCTTTTGTTCTTGGGATTAAAGATAATCGCCGGAGTGGGCATTTATCTCCTCATCCTTCTCATCTTCCGAGAGATAAATTCAGGTCTAATGCCGAGTCTTCTAAAAAGGGTAATAGTCTACTT
>JBBIHO010000015.1:0-14132 GCA_037446935.1 Caldifarciminota bacterium
TTTTCTCTTTGGTAAGTTTGTGAATATCAATTATTAAGACCTCATCAGGATAAAGGGTTAAACTTCCGATATTTTCCAAATACAACCGGCAAGGAATGCCACTTCTTTCCATTTCTTTATAATGTTGTTCCGACATCCCTTCATTTGGCGTAACAAGAATTATATTATCCAACTTTTCATCTTTGTATTTTAGATATTGCCAGTAATTGATATGCATTATCAAAGTCTTGCCACTACCGGTTGCCATCCAGAAGGCAAGTTTCATTAAATCTCTTTCCGTAAAGTAAGTGAATTTATCTTCAGGTCTTGTTATATCTTCATTCAGAACATTAACAAAGGAATTCAGGCCCCTTAATAATTCCCCTCTCCTATTAAAATACCAATCCAGGTAAATCTCGGTAAATAAAACAGCGAGATATTGAAAATATTTAAGTGTAATATTATCTCTTCGGCTTCTGCTCAATCTTTCAGAATACTCTTTTATTGCCTTGTCATATCTTAAGATTTCATCTGGAGGAATCAATAAATTCTCAAAATTAATTATTGCCTCAGCAAAATGACTTTTACCACCACTATGGTATCCTACCGGAGTATTCTTTAATTTCTCAAAGAAGTCGCCGGGTTTTTCAAAGCCAAATAATTTTAGAAAATACTTATTTAAGACAAGGTTTTGCTCAAGTTTCATTTTTCTTGTGCTTCAAGGTCCCAAAAGTTTTTACCGAATTCAGTTTTAAACTTATCTTCCGCTAAATCTTTATATTCGGGAAAACTATTACAGAATAACTTCATCACATCCGCTACACAATATACACATCCGCCATCGCATTTTAATAAAATATCTATAATTTTTATTGCTTCCTGATTAGTCACCCCTTACCCCCATTAGCACCTTAAATTCACTCTCAATAACCTTATACCCTTTTGGATAATAGGCATCGCCATTGACAAAGACCTCTTCTGGATTATAATCACCAATCGCCTTTTCAATCACCTCCTTATCCCTTTCTAAGTTAAGTTTCGTTGTCTCGCGCCAGAGAACTGCGGTTTTCCGATTTTGTCTTTCCCCTAATACAATTACATACTTCCTTCTGTTATCTTTTAGGAATTTATAGCCATTCACCTTTAAGCCAATTAAATAATTGAATGTTTCAACCAAATCAACATTAACAATTTCTTCGCCTTTATTACCGGAGATGATTTTCAGTTTATATTCAAATGGCTTCTCAAACTGCTTTAAGTTAAGAAGTGATGGACTTCCTTCGGTCTCATAGCGTAAGAAATACTTCATCAAATATTCATTACCTTCCTCACCCTTCTCAAAGAGTTCCCTTGCCTTTTCCCTTTCTCTTCATTAAGAAATTCTATATTATGGAGTGAATCTTCGTATTGCTCTAAGATTTGGTATTTGAAAAGACCACCCGCTCTCTTTTTGTTATATTTTTCTTTAACATCTTTCTCTTTTGATATGCCAGATTTATCATAAGCCAAAACCTTTTTCATCCTTGGCAAAACTACACTATAAAAATGTTCTCCCATCTCTACACCTATCCATTTCCTTTTTAGTTTATGTGCTACGGTTGTTGTTGTCCCAGAACCTAAAAAGAAGTCCATAACCAAATCGCCTTCGTTAGATGTTGATTCTATGACACGCCTCAAAATTTCTTCTGAATTTTCCGTTTGAAATTCAGAACCGAATTTGTAGCCGGTTATATCTGTCCAATTAGAATCAACATCTTGTTCTTCAGTTTCAAGATATTCGGGTAACCCCTTTACTTTCATTCCTCGTGCATCAATGTAAGACAATTGTTCATTTATTCTTATTCTCCCTTCCTTTTCTAATTGCAAGATTCCTTCTTGATTATAAGTCCAATGTCTTCCTTTAGGTGGATAAAGCAATTTCCCTAATATATAAGCAGGCTCTCCTCCTCCGGAAGAACTCATAGGGTGCCATCGGGGTGGAATGGGTTGTTTACAAAATGTGCAAATTCTTAGACGTTTAACAGAATTAAATAATAAATTAGGAGTTTTAGAGTAAAATAAGAAACTTTCAGTAGTTACTGCCAATGCTTTAGGAGCCGGCTTTTTAAATCTATTAACCACTATCTCATTCCTAAAATTCTCCTTCCCAAAAATCTCATTCATTAATGGTCTTACAATCCAGTTTCCGTTATAATCACATCTGACAAAGATGCTTCCCTTTTCATTCAACAATTTCCTACCTAAGCCTATGCTGTTATAAAGCATTGTAATCCAGGTAGCATCTTTATAGCCAACCTTGTAAAGATAATCCGCTTCATTCTCTAAATTAAAAGGTGGGTCAATATAAATCGTCTGCACTTTTTCTTTATACTTCTCTAAAATCAAATTCAATGCTTGATAGTTTTCGCTCTTGATAAGAATGCCATCAATTAAATCGTCAAGACTGCCTTTTTCTGATAAACTTTCCAGTAACCGCTCTTTGAATTCTTCATTAAAATACTTTGTATCAATCGGTAATTTTTTGCCGTTAAGGTCCTTTTTGGTTCTTATGACGCCAAATCCTAACTCTTTCCATTCCTGTAATTGTTGCTTATTCTCTAAAATCTCTTTGTAAAACTCTTCGGGTATCCTATCAATTGTTATCACATAATCGGTCTTTAAGACAAACTTCTTCTTCTCCCATAAGACTCTTTGAAATTCTTCAATCTGATGGAGAAATTCAATAATTCGCTTACCAATGCCTTCAACAACCTTTGCCCTAATAATATGCCTTGGCTCTAAATTATTAAGGTCAATAACTTCGGTCTTAATAAAATAATCAAGTTCCCTCTCTAAGAAACCCTTCAAATTCTTATGAATAAAGAAATCACTCGTTATTTTGCGAGTGTATTTAAAGAGATGTTTCTCAAGGTTCGTTTTGTCATTATGTTTTTCTAAGAGTAATGACTTAAGTTCAGCGCCATTGATTTTTCCGATAATTTTGTCTTGTAAAATTACATTAAGTTCATCCTGCTTTATTCCGGTTGTATTTTCCCCGCCGGCTTTCGTTTTTACCTCATATTGCTTTAAATCTTCTTCGGTCAGAGGCTTATATTCAAATTGAATAAGGCAGGTTTTATGTTCTTTATCAACCTTCACCGGCTCATCTTGACTTAAGACAAAATACCTTTTTTTACCCTTAACATTTCCCGCCTCAACCTCAGCAAATATGGTCTTAAAAATTATTCGCCAATCTTTTAGATTAAACTCATAATCCTTAAAGACCTCGCCGGTCTTTATGAAATACTGGTCAAAATTTGCCCAGTAAAGTTTTACTTCTTCACCATCATAAGGAATAGCATATCTGTGCTGTTTAGACGAATAACGGCGCTTGGAGATAAAATCGCCATCTTCATAATATCTTGAAAAGAATTCATAGAGGTCATTAAAAACTTGTGCCTTGACCGATTCGGTTATTTCAATATCTTCAAGTTGTTTCTTTAAGTCTAAATACTCCTTTGCGAAAGGTTTATCTTTATACTTCTCATCAATCATATCGTTTTTAAGAATCGGCTCGCCCAAATCCTTTTCCATTCGTTTAATCTCTTCCCTCTTCTTTTCAATCTTTTCCAAAATCTCCTTCTCGCTCTGGGTCTTAAATCTTTCAAATTCCTTTTCAACCGTTTGAATTAAGCCTTTTTCCATAAAATTCTCAATCTCTTTTCGCCGGTAATTCATTATCCGATAAATACCAAAATCCAGTTCACCGTAGTCTAATTGGAATAGTTCCCTGAGAAGTCTTTTTAACTTTTCTAAGGAATTATTATTTTTATTCATATAACCCCCTGCGTTTCCCAATCACTCTTTTATTTAATTCCTTTATCCCGGAGGCTCTCTTTACCTTTGGAATTCTGCCTTCTTTTGCCACCTTATAAAAAATAACTCTTCCCTCGCTCCCTAACTCCGCTTTCTGCCAAAACCCACTATTTTTTATCATTCTTAATAAATATATCAAAAAAAGAATTAAAAGTCAAATGGCAGGATAGTCCTTTTATTTTTCATCCGCTACCGCAGAAGAAGGCAAATTCCGCATCCCGCAAAGATTGTAGGGAATTTGGTTTTTATTGACTAAAATTAAGAAGGCTATATAATATCCTATGGAACTATTTGAGAAGAAACCCCTGCTTCCTCCCCTCGCCGAAAGATTGAGACCGAAGGATTTAGACGAAATCGTTGGTCAGGAAGACCTCCTCGGTAAAGAGAAGCCCCTGCGTAAGATTATTGAGAAAGGGGAATTATTCTCCATCATATTCTGGGGTCCGCCCGGCTCCGGAAAGACAACCTTAGCAATGTTAATCGCCAAATATACCAACGCCCATTTTGTCTCTTTCAGCGCCGTCACCTCCGGGGTTTCGGATATAAGAAAGGTGATTAAAGAAGCCGCCTATGAAGAAAAGTTTCACGGCAAGCGGACGATTCTCTTCGTTGATGAAATCCACCGCTTCAATAAGGCACAGCAGGACGCCTTTCTTCCTTATGTTGAGAAGGGAAAGATTGTCTTAATTGGCGCCACCACCGAAAATCCTTCATTTGAAGTTATCGGTCCTCTCCTTTCCCGCTGTAAGGTATTCGTCTTGAAACCATTGGCATTGAAGGATATAAAGGTAATCTTAAAAAGGGCATTAGAGAGGGAAGATGGCTTGAAGGGATTCCAACCGGTAATATCCGATGAACTCTTAAATTATATTGCGGTTGTCTCTAACGGTGATGCCCGACAGGCATTAAATATCTTAGAGATTGCGGTGATGAGCCAGGAACCAGAAAAAAACGGCAAGCGGAGAATCACCAAGAAGTTACTGGAAGAGGTTGTGGAGAGAAAATTTCTCTTATACGACAAATCCGGGGAAGAGCATTACAACCTCATCTCTGCCTTCATTAAATCATTAAGGGGAAGTGACCCGGATGCTGGATTATACTGGCTGGCAAGGATGTTAGAAGCCGGTGAGGACCCTTTATTCATTGCGCGGAGATTGGTCATCCTTGCCTCCGAAGATATCGGCAATGCTGACCCCTTGGCATTGGTCATCGCCAATGCGGCAAAAGAGGCGGTTCAATTTGTCGGCTTACCCGAGTGTTCCTTAGCACTGGCGCAGGCAACTATCTATCTGGCATTGGCACCCAAAAGCAATGCCGTTTATACCGCATACAATCGGGCAAAGGAAGATGCCCTAAATACCTACACCGAACCGGTCCCTTTACATCTGAGAAATCCTTCAACCCCCTTGATGCGGAGTCTTGGCTATGGAAGGGAATATAAATATCCCCATAATTATCCAGAAGGAAAGGTAAAACAGGACTATCTTCCGAAAAACTTAAAAGGGAGAAGATACTATCAACCAAAGGATATTGGTAAGGAAAAGGAGTTAAAGAGGCGCCTGGAAGAGAGAGGGTAAAATCTCCTGCAGGTTATTTGTCATCTAATTGGTAGCCATTAAGTTGGCGATATGTTATAAGGTCTCCTGAGTTTGGCGGTTCATCTCTTCAATCAACCGCTGGGTGCGGCGGTTTCCCTCTTCAATCAACCGGTCAGTTCGCTCATTGAATTCCTGCATCCTCTTATCCATCCTCTCTATTAAATCTTTTGCTCTGTCCTCTTCGGTCTGAATTAACCTATCGGTGCATTTCGTAAGGAAAATTGCCATAAAGACACTTAAAAGCGCTATCACCACTGAAGATATTCCTAAGAAGAGTGCCATAATTTATTATACGACTAAAATGGCAAAAGTCAAGGCTTTTGACTTTTTATTGGATTAACCCGCAAAAGAGAATCGGCGGGGACTTCTCCCCGCTCCTTGTTATTTTCTGACTCTCTCCTCCCTGCTCCCTCTTCCCTGATTACTCTGTCTTCACCATCTTTTTCGTCACTTTGAATTTAACGACTATAGATATTCTATGAATTCCTCAACCGTCAAACCGACCTGCGCAAGAATCGACCTCAAGGTCTTGGGCGCAAGAGTTTTACCGGCATGCACGGGTACAGATACTAAACAACCTTTTCCAGAATGATAAAGATAGAAATGACTTCCCCGAGTGCGGATATGAGAGAAACCCGCACGCAAGAGCGCCTTTACCGCATCCTTACCGGTTATGCGGGGAAGTTTAGTCACAGACTAATTTTCTCTAATTTAACCGGAATTTCCAGAGGAATCGGCCTACCTAAATCTTGAAGTGTTTCAATAAATCCGACAATCGCTTCCTGTGCATTAGCGACCGCTTCCTCCCAGGTATCTCCTTGGGTGATGCAACCGGGTAAGGCAGGAACGGTGACCGTATACCCACCATCTTCGTTCTTCTCCAAAACTATCAGATACTTAAGTTCCATAGAAATATTATAAGTAAAAAAACAGAAATGTCAACCTTTGAAAGAAAGCCCGATGTGGTGCTATTTAATAAAGAAGAGCGGGGACTTCTCCCCGCCCTTGTCTGCTTTCTGTCTTCAGACCATATTTGATTTATTTGGGGGCGAGTTCGCTGTTCTTTTTTATCTCAGGATATTTCGTTTTTTGAAGTATTTCCACTTTCTCGGGCATAATAATTTGTCCTGAGGCTGGCTGAATATCCCTCGCTATAATACGAGGTCTGCCCGAAATCCTTGGACCGACATACTTCTTAAGGACGATGTTATCTAAATAAGCACCTTCGTATTGATTGGTTTCATCGCTGTAAAAGGAAAAAGCGAGCCAAACCTCAGGGCAACCACAGATATTCCCCAATGTTGGTACATTCGTCAAATCAAAGGTTGTAAAAGTCCAACTTGGATAGTTCCCGCTAGTCTCCCAGCCATACCAATTACTTCCATCGATGGAAACCCACCAAACTAACCAATCATAATTTTCTTCGGACTCGTTCCACCTGTAAAAAGTCACAAGGGCATCGGAAGCATCGCTTAGACTAAATGGTCCGTAGATCATATGAGCGCTCATATTTGGTGCATATGGTCCTGGAGGCGTCCTATTCGACCCGGCACACCAGCCGTTCCAAAAGCCTTGATAAGGACGATAAGACTCATCATCCCAGGTTGGACTTCCATAGAGTATCCAACTTGTTCCCGGAAATTCGCCTTCAAAATCTTCGGACATTATCGTTATCCAACCAGAAGTAGCGATGGTTATAGCATGGGAAGAAGACCAGGCGCTTATATTACCATATATATCTTTTGCCTGTGCCTTAATGTGGAAAGTCCCGGAATAGGAATAAGAGTAACTCATTGAAACCGGTGTGCCACTGGGTACATAATTACTCCAGTTAGAAATCACCCCATCGCCCCAATCAAAGCGAATAGCAACATTGTCTCCATCCGCGTCAGTAGCCGATGAAGAGAAAGTATAAGAAGTATTCGTATAACCAGAACTTGGTCCGCTGGGAGTTGAGGGTGTATTAGGGGCTCGGTTGGCGGTTATTGTTATTGTCAGTGGTGAAGACCATCCAGATTCAACTCCGTATTTATCTTTGGCTTTTACCTTTATATTAAAAGTCCCTGCCGAAGTGTAGGTATGTGATTGTGAAAGTGTCTGACCACTTGGGTAGTATTGAGTCCAAATTAGGCCGCTACCGTCGCCCCAATCAAATTGATAGGCTACGCTATCCCATCCGGATCAGTGGTTGAAGTTGAAAAGTTATAAGGAATATTTATCCAACCGCTTGTCGGTCCGCTGGGAGTTGAGGGTGTATTAGGGGCTTGGGATGAAATTGAAATTCGGTGAGCAGTTGACCAGTCTGATTCTTTGTTCTTTATATCTTTTGCTTTTACCATAACATCATAATTGCCGGGGTTTAAATAGGCATGAGTTTTGAAAACGTTTTGTCCACTGGGATAGTATGTTGTCCAACTATCGCTCGTTCCGTCGCCCCAATTAAATAAGTAGGCGATATCGTCTTTGTTTGGGTCGGTGGTCTGAACTGTAAAATTCACAGGTATATTTGTGTTTCCAGTAGAGGGGGCACTAATCGTTGGAGCCTTTGGCGGTCTTTGTTTTTGGCATCCAAAAAGAATAAAAGTTATCGCTAAAAGAAGAACTAAGCAATAAAGATGGTTCTTCATATGTCCTCCTTTTTATTTGAATTGATTATATTTGTGTTCCCCCATTAAGGCGGGAATGAACTCACCTTCGCCTTTACCTCTTCCCATCAAAAAAAGCGAAGGTTTTATGGAAAATAATTCTTTATAAGATTTTCGGTTGTTTAGTGAATTATTCTGTCTGTCTGTCTGTCTGTCTGTCTCAAAATCTGTGCCAGACTTATTCCAAAATCTGGCATACCAAAATCCTCTGTTGGAGTCGGGACTAGGAAGTCCCTCCTACAAATTGCGCCAGCCATAATCTTTATTATACTCTTATTTGCCAAAAAATCAATAGCCCGCTTTCCATCAAAAATAATCTACCCGAATTCCATAGTTGCGTGTTTCCCATATTCCGCCTATAACCAAAAATGCATTATCCCCATAAGCATTTATCCCTTCAACGCTTTTATCAATTCTCTTGTCTTATCACCTTCGGTAATTATCAATTCCTTTGTCTTATCACCTTCGGTAATTATAAGTTCTGCGAGTTTTTCAGTTGTCTCTCTAATCTGACGGGAAATTTCCCGTCGGGTCATTCTGCCATTATAAACCGAAAAGACTCCTACAATAAGGGCGAAGATTGTCGCCCCAGATGCAACTAACATAAAAAGTTCTAAAAATGTCATATCTTTCTCCTAACAATTTGAAGTTGTTTCCCACACCGCCCAAAGAACCTCTCTCTAAATCTTCCAGCCATAACCTTTATTATACTCTTATTTGCCAAAATGTCAAGGGTAGCCATTTTACCCGAACCTTAAACCCTTTTCTTATTACTTATTTTTAAGAGTGTATCAATGATAAATCTCACTTTGCCGAAACCGGATTTTATCATCTCTACATCAATTCCACCCCGATAATATCCAAAGATGTGCAGATTCTCATAAGCAAGTTCTAAGGCAATTGCCAGCCTTCCATTCTGGGGGATTTTCCTAATTGCCTCCTCGTATTCCCTAATTGAGGTTGGCAGGTTTTTGGAAGGCACACCCCTTGATAAGAGATAGCCATCAATTGCTCTTAAAGCGGCTAAATAGCCCATTGCCGATGCCTCTTTCACATATTTCGGCTTCTTATAGGCGCCAAACTCAATCGGGCTTTTCCTTAATGTCTCTCTGGCATTCTTACAGAAAGCCTTGGCTTCCGCAAACGCCTCATCCGACGTTTTTAGGGTTAAAACTTTCCTTTGCATAGTTTATTATACTCTTATCTGTTAGAATGTCAATGCCTGTGTTTTTCTTCTAATATCCATTAAATTATGGCTTATGGTAGATATTTTGCCTTGATATTCTTTATCCCCCAGAAGATATTATCCCTAATTCTCTTATCCCGCTTATAATAAGATCTTAGAATCCTTCTCATCCTCTCCCTTTCAGAAAGTTTCGCATAGGGGCAGATATTTTTTATTCCCCTTAAACCAAAGACTTTCAGATAAGATTCAATTATCTCCTTCGTAAAATAGTATAATGGTCTTATGATATAAAATTTCCCACCGAAGAAATCCTGCTTCGGCACAAAGGTTGAAAGTTCACTGGCAAAGAAGAGATTAAGGACAAATGTCTCGTTCACATCCTCCCGATGGTGGGCAAGGGCAATCTTATTTATCTTATTCTCTTCGGCAATCGTAAAGAGTGCCTTCTTTCTCTCCCGGGAGCAGAAGAAACAGAAATCCTCACCAATCTCCTCTACTCTTTTCCTTATCGGTATTTTCCTTATCTGGTAATCAACACCCAATCTCTTAAAAGATTCCTCTACCTTATTCTCTCGCCAATCAGTAAAGCCTGGGTTTATATGGCAGGCAAGAATCTGCCAGTCCTTCTTCTTTCTCTTATTATACTCATTAAAGAGATGGAGAAGGCAGAGTGAATCCTTGCCTCCGGAGACCGCCACCAAAACCTTTTCGCCATCTGCCAAGAGTTGATAATCCTCAACCGCCTTCTTAAACCAGCCGAAGGCAATCTTCACTACCGCCTTCGGTTCTTTCTCCATAAAAGATTATTTACTCGGAGTCCGTCTCTTTTAGCCATTGGGAATTTTAACGCAAGGATATTTAGCAAGGAAATCTAAGAATAATCCTCTAATCTCTGCCAATCTCTTCTCGGTCTTTCCCTCAAATCGTAAAACCAAAATCGGCTGGGTATTGGATGCCCGCAGAAGCCCAAATCCATCCTCCCATTCTACCCGCACTCCATCAATATCAATTACCTCACAACCTTTGCCTTCGGTTATCTTCGCAAAATATCTTCTTGCCTCCTCCACTATCTGAAACTTATCCTCTTCGGTGCATTCTGCCCTTATCTCCGGGGTAGAGAAATAAAAAGGAATCTCTCGTGCGAGTTCCCTTAGACCGTTTCCCGTTTCCGAGATAATTTGCAATAATTTCAAGGAGGCATAAATCGCATCGTCGTAGCCAAAATAATCCTCACCAAAAAACATATGACCCGACATCTCACCGGCAAGAGGCGCCTTTTCTTCATACATCTTCGCCTTAATTAAGGAATGCCCGGTCTTCCACATCAAAGGATTTCCGCCAATCTTTAAGATATACTCTTTAAGTCCTTTGGAGCATTTAACATCAAAGACAACCTTTGCCCCAGGAACCCTTTTCACCAAATCCCGGGCGTAAATACCAAGGAGTTTATCTCCCCGCACAATCTCCCCCTCACTGTCAACCGCCCCAATCCTGTCGCCATCGCCGTCATAACCAATTCCCAGATCCGCATCCAATTCATTAACTAAACTGACAACATCTCTCATATAGTCATCAATCGTCGGGTCAGGTAGATGAATTGGAAAATTTCCGTCCGGTTCTAAGTTGATAAATGCCGGCTCAATTGGATAATCCTTTAATAATTCCTCTAAGAGAATCCCAACCGTCCCATTCCCCGGATCAAAGACAACCTTTAAGGACCGCTTAAATCTTATCTTCCTTTTGAGCATATTTATATAATCCGGAATCGGATTCAATTGGGAAAGCCTTCCCCTTCCTTCCTTAAATTTTCCTTCTTCAATCAACCCCCTTAATCCCTGAATCTCCTTGCCATAGATTGTCGTCTTGCCCAATCCGACCTTAAAACCATTATATTCCTTCTCATTATGACTCCCGGTAATCTGTATCCCGGCATTCTTATCATAATGAAAGAATGAGAAATAAAATACCGGGGTTGGAATTATTCCCAAATCAATCACATCACAACCCGTATCTCTTATCCCTTCAATTAAAGCATCTCTAATTCTTTCCGAAGATAACCTAACATCCCGACCGATTAGAACCTCGCTTCCCTCCCACTCCTTACTTTCTTGCACATAAGTCCCATAGCCCCTGCCGATTTTATAAACAACATCATCGGTCAAATCCTTATCCGCAATTCCCCTTATATCATACTCCCGGAATATCTTTGGATTTATCATAGTAGTTAGTTTATCTCCTTCTCGTAAAGAAGAGAGGGGCAGGGATTCCCTGCCCCTCTTTCTTGGCGTCCTATCGGATCATTCTGCCGCGTGTCTTATTTACCCGTATTTCCTTCAATGATAACGGTCTTTGTATGAAGACTTAGACCACCCAAGACCGCGCTGATGAGCCAGTCTATAATATCGTATTGAGTCCTAACCTTAACATCTTTCAGGTTGTAGTGAGCAATTATCTCCGCGGTTGAGTTATCAGTAATTGGAACCAATCCCCATAGGACATACCAGACCTTTTTGGTAGTTCTGAATGTAGTAGGGTCAGGTTCGGAGAGCAATGTGGTCTTCTGTCCAGCAGGACCGACGATTGAGACCGTTGCACAGCCTGTAAAAAGAAAACATAACAAGAATATAAGGCATAAGAGGCGCTTCATATTTCCTCCTTTTTTATAACCGTTATCTTAATCAAAAAATTATTAAGTGTCAATAGCAAAGAACTTGACTTAAAGAAAAAAGGTAATATTATAAGGGGTGCGGATAATCCATCGCTATATTCTCTCCCTCTTCATTCCACCGTTCTTCTTTGCGATTCTTGTCCTCTCTTTTGTCCTCCTGATGAACCGGTTATTCCTTTTAGCCGACCTCTTGATTAAAAAGGGAGTAAAATTTTCCATCGTCTTAGAGGTGGCAACTTATAGCCTGCCCTTTGTCATCACTTATATCACACCCTTAGCAATTATGGTTGCCGGGGTTATGACCTACGGCAAATTATCCCAGGATAATGAACTTACAGCAATCAAAGCCAGCGGTGTCAACCTCTTCCGATTACTCCTTCCCACCTCAATCTTTACTATTATCCTCTCATTCTTTATGATCATCTTCAACGGCTTCTTCCTTTCCGAATCGGAGCATAAACTGCGCAACCTCCTCTTAGATTTGGCGCGGAAGAAACCAGCGGTGAAGATTCGGGAGGGTGTCTTTATGGACGAATTTGGCGAATGGGTAATCTACATCGGTTCGCAAGAAGCAAGGTCCGGTAAGATCTCCGACATCTTCATATTCAAAAAGGAAGGGACCGTCCCATTATTCATCGCAGCTGCCAATGGTATTTTAACCCCTGATGAAAATTATCTATCCTTTCGCCTCTTCTCCGGGGAAATCCACGAATTGGTGGAGAACGAAAAATACCGAAAACTCCATTTCTCGGAACATATTGTGAATATTCCGGTTGAAGACGAACTAATTCGCCGCGAGCGCACATATCGCTCCCTTTCCGAAATGAACCTCCCCCACCTCCTGCAGACAATCAACCGGCTTGATAAGGAGAAGAAAGCGATGCTCAATCGGATAAAGGAATTGAAAAGAGAGGGAAATTTTGACCCAATTAAATTTCGGATTGAGGAAGAGAAGACCCGAGTTAGATATAAAGTTAAAGAAAGGGAGAGGTATGCCGGGGAATTACAAAAGCGCCTCTCCCTTGCCTTCTCCTGTATCTTCTTCTTTCTCTTCGGCTCCTTTTTAGGCATCGTCTTAAAAAGGGGCGGTATGGGATTTGCCTTTCTCGCAACACTTATCTTCTTTGCCATCTATTATATCCTCCTCATTGCCGGGGAACAAGCCATAGAAGGCGGAAGGCTTCCCGCCTTTTTCGCAATGTGGCTACCGAATCTGATTCTCATCCCGATAATCTTAGAATTTGCCTTCCGTGCCCTTTTTGACAAAGGTCTGATTCCCTTATGATTCTTGACCGCTTCTTATATAAGGAGATATTAAAATTTATCCTCCTTGCCCTTCTCTCGGTTGTGACAATCTACATCTTAATTGACATCTTTGAAGAGATTGATTACTTCATCAACCATCGTGCTGGACTGCCTCTAATCTTCTTATACTACCTCCATCTTTTACCAGAGGCAGTAAACCTCCTCCTGCCGGCAAGTTTAATCTTAGCAATCTTTATGGTCTATGGCAGAATGGCGAGAAGTGGTGAATTGACCGCCATCCGCAGTTCCGGAATCATCATCTTCCGAATATTCCGACCGGCAATCCTCATTGGTATATTCTCAATCCTTCTCCTCTTTGCCAGCAAGGACCTCTTAGAAATTCCTCTGAAGAGAAGATTGCGGGAGTTCCAGCGGAGAAGGATTGAAAGACGCGAGATGCCACAGGAAGAGAAGAGGCGCGATATCTATTACATCGGCGAGGCAAATCATATCTATTACATAAAAGAGTTGGCGAGAAGCGGAATAATGAAAAGATATTCCATCTCCCAGTTGGATGAAAGAGAGCGGGTGATAAAACGTTATGACGGCGAGCACGCAGATTGGGATGGGAAGCGGTGGCTAGGGAAAGAGGTATTTATTAGAACCTTTAAGGAAGGAGAAGAGGTATTGGAAAAAAGGGATACCCTAACCCTCAATTTCATAAAGGAAAAACCAGGGGATTTCTTCCGGGAGATAGAGAGTCCAGAAGAGATGCGGATTAAAGAACTGGGCGCCTTTATAAATAAGATGCGAAGGATTGGTTATAAGACGGATAATGAAGAGGTGGAATATAATTTAAGATTTGCCCAGCCATTCATTGGTTTAATTGTGATCCTCTTAGGTCTGCCATTAGCGGTGCGATTGCGCCGGGGTGGTGTCACCTTAGGTTTAGGACT
>JBBIHO010000016.1:0-2700 GCA_037446935.1 Caldifarciminota bacterium
ATAGAGCAACTGCCTTCTAAGCAGTGGGTCAGGGGTTCGAATCCCTTCAGGCGCGTAGGCGGATGTAGCTCAACGGTTAGAGCACTGGACTGTGGCTCCAGTGGTTGCGGGTTCAAATCCCGTCACTCACCCTGCGCCCGTAGCTCAATTGGAAAGAGCGCCGGGCTTCGAACCCGTAGGCTGCGCGTTCGAGTCGCGCCGGGCGCATAATTCTGCCCCGCTAGCTCAACTGGCAGAGCAACGGATTCTTAATCCGTGGGTTGGAGGTTCAAATCCTCCGCGGGGTATAAATTAAAATGGAAGAGATAAAAAATATTGATACCGCTGCCCCGCACGGGAGCGTAGCGAGCGAAAGGCTAAATGCCTTTATTGATATATTCTATCCCTTAGGTGTCGCCTGGCTCTATATTGAGTCTTTAATTGCCCCTCTCTTCGGAATCGTTGTTGGGATTATCCTCTTGAATGCGGGCAGGACACCCCAGGCAAAGCGAGTTGGTAAAATCTGCCTCATCTTAGGGATAATAAATATCTGCCTCTGGTTAATCTTCCTTGTGATAATGATAATCACTGGTATAACCGAGATGTCAAGAATATTTGCACCGCGGATATGAAAATGAATTCAGAGTTTAAGAATCGGAAGAAGAAGAATTTTCAATCACTTTTCCTATCTCTTCTCTTGCTAGATATTATTAGTGCCTTCCCTTTTTATCGGGAACCAATAAAGGGTGATATCTCTCAGATTACGGCGAATGAGGTATGGGTATTCTTTACAGACAAGGGATTTAGAACTGATGCCGAATATGAGAATATCCTTCGGCGTTATTCGCCCGACTATCCGCTGGCGGTTATTGAAAAGCGAATTCTTCGGATGGGAGAGCCTTATAACTTCTTTGACCTGCCGGTCTATGAAAGGTATATAGATGAGATTGTTAACCGTGGGGCAAAACTGCGGACGGTATCTAATTGGTTAAATGCTGCCAGTTTTTATATTGATAAGTCTCTTTTGTCAGAGATTTATCGCCTTCCTTTTGTTTATGATATAAAACCAGTAAAGAGTCTAACATTTGAAATTCAGGAAGGGGAAAGGGTGAAGGTGGAAGATACGGTGCAATATAATAAGATTTATGGAATCTCCTTTAAGCAGATTGCGATGCTCGGGGTACATAAGGTGCACGAGAGGGGAATTTATGGCTCAAATGTGAAAATCGGGCTTTTGGATACCGGTCTCAAAAGGAAAAGGAAGGGTGATGATGACACAACAGTTCATAATGCGATTGTGAATATTAAGGTCTTTAAGGAGCACGACTTCTTAGCTGGCTCCGACTTCTTTCAGGCAAGAAAAAGCAAGGGTTTTCTTCCTGAGACAACAAGGTTAAAAAACTTCCGCCATATTGAGGACCCAGAGGTCGGCAATATTTATCTTACCGGAATCCATGGCGTTGACACCTTGCCTGCCGTCTTCTTTATTGCGGATACCCTTTATCTAAATTATCCGCGCCGGGCAGTCTTCTATTCTACCTTTTCTGATACCGGCTGGTTAACTCCGGTAATGATTTCTTACAACCTACCAAATTTTGTTTTTCATGACTTAACCTTGACTTATGATAACTTTTTCCGGACACTTATTGCCTTTGAAGGCACAGAGGCAGATGAGCGAACAGGGAGTATCTATTTCAATTATTTTGCAAATGGAAGATTGCAACAATTCCGGGAGATTGAAAGGGGAAAGAGACCTTTCCTATTTTCGCAAGGGAATAAAATTTATCTCGTATTTCAAGATGCGGATTCGGTTATAAAGATAAGAACTGCATTAGCATCTTCTGATTCTATTGCCTGGCAGGCAACCGGTATTATCGCGCATCTTCCGGAGGAGATAAAAGAACTTAGTGGTGTTGGCACAGATGAGAGAAGGGTTGAGGTCTTTGCCCTTGGGCTAAAAACGGGTAAGGTCTATCATTTTCATTCCGAAGATACCGGCAATACCTTTGTGGAGATGCCATCGCCATTTCCCGCTAATGTCTCTCAGATAAAGGTATATTCCGTATCAGATACAACCCTACTTTTTGCGAAGTTATACTCCCTTCCGCCGCTAATCTCTCTCAGTTATAAGACTTATTCTAATGGGAATTGGGGCGAAGAAAAGAAGATTTTAGAAAATATCTCACAACTTGGCAACTTCTCTTTCTTTAAGATGGATACCTCTTATCTCGTGTTGGAAAGAGAAGGGCGGATTGAACTTTATCAATCAAAGGAAATGGAAAATTGGCAGATGAGAGTGGTTGATACATCCGATTTCTTACATCACCCAAATCTCTTCCTTTACAAAGGAGACCTCTCGTTGCTCTATTTTAAGCAGGGTGATGATAATACCGATTACGAAGAGGATGAAGATTTTGTCGAACAGCCCTATCATGGAACAAGGATGGCTTCTTTAATTGCCGGATATTCCCGTGGCAATCTCATTGGAGTTGCCCCGGGAACCCAATTGATTGTTGCCAAAACGGAGAAATTATCGGCAAAGACCGGAATAAATTATGAGTTTATTATTGAAGAGGATAACTGGGTAAAGGGAATGGAATGGGCAGAAAGGCAGGGGGCGGATATTATCTCCAGTTCCTTAGGTTATCGGGGCTGGTATTCGGATAGGGATTTTGATGGTAAGACCTGTGTCACATCAATTGCCGCCAGTATTGCGGCAAG
>JBBIHO010000016.1:2783-11920 GCA_037446935.1 Caldifarciminota bacterium
GTTGCCCCGGGTGATGCGGATGGTATTCTGACGATTGGCGGGATAAAAGGAGATTCTACCCCCTGGAAAGGGAGCGGAACCGGACCAACGGTTGATGGCCGGATTAAACCGGACTTGGTTGCCCTCTCGGATAATGCCATCGTTGCCTGTCCTTATGCGGATGGTTATTATGAATATAGCACCGGCACATCATCGGCAACCGCTCTGGTTGCGGGTTTATCGGCTCTGGCGATTGAAGCCCATCCCAACTGGAATTCCGATTCGGTAAGAAATGCCTTCTTTGCTACTGCCAGCAAAAGTCTTCCGGATTCAATCTTTGGTTATGGGATTCCCAATATTGATTCCCTATTAAAGATATATCCGACTTCCCTTACTTCTTATGAAAGGGATGAGATTGGCGATATTTATCCCCAGCCATTTATCATCGGGCAATCCGATAAGGTCTATTTTCCCCTCTATCTACGCAACCTCTCCTATATTAAGATTCGCATCTATGATTTAAGAGGAAGGTTGATTTCGGAGAAGAAGGAGATGAGGAGGAAACTTCCACCGGGGAGATATACTACCAAAAGGGAGTTGGAGGATATTGGTGCCTTTTGGGATGGAAGAGATGAGAAGGGCGCACTCTGTTCCTCTGGTTTATATATCGTTCATTTATCAACTGGCTTTGGGAACAGTGTGAAGAAATTCGTCCTTTTGCGATAGGTCTTGACTAATAATTAAGATTTAATACAATAGTAAAATTCCCCGGTAGCTCAATCGGTGGAGCAGGTGGCTGTTAACCACAAGGTTGCAGGTTCGAGTCCTGCCCGGGGAGGTGTGAGATGAGAGATGAATAAGGATAAGAGCGCGAAGGCACAGGAATTGGTTTACGAGGGCTGGGAGACGATGGGATATGATATCTATCAGGCAAAGAGGCTCTTTGAGGAGGCGATAGAACTTGATTCCGGAATGGCAGATGCCTATAACGGATTAGGAGCGATTGCCAGTGAAGAGGGTGATTTGGAGTTAGCGGGGAGATATTACCGTGAGGCTTATGAGAAGGCAAAGATAAGATTAGGGACCGAAGATCCGGAGGCATTTCTCTGGTGGCAGGACCTCGCGACACGACCCTATATGCGGGCACGTCACTGCCTGGGACTTGTCTTTATGGGATTAGAAAGATTTGATGAGGCAATAATTGAATTTAAGGAATTGCTAAAACGGAATCCGAGTGATGATCAAGGGGTGCGTTATTTAGTAGCACCGATTTATCTTCTGAAAGATGATATAAAAGGGGCAATTTTGGAGTTTGAGTGGTCTGCTCACCATTATCCAGATGATTTGTATGACCCCTACTACCTCTTAAACTGGGGTCTGGCACTCTTTTTGGATGGCCAGTATGAAGAGTCAGCAATAAAATTCCGGGCAACCATCTTTTATAATCCTTATCTCATCCCGATTGTTTTGGGAAGAGAACCAAAGGTCCTGCCGATATTCCATTCTTCAAATCTTATGGAGATAGAATATGCCTATGAGTATCCAATGTGGTATGGGAGATTATGGGCAAGAAGGATGAAGGCGCAAAGATTCCTTAAATTCCTATGGGATGACCCGGAGATTCAAGAGGATTATATGAAGTGGGTTGAATATCGGACAAAACTCGCAGGGCTTGAAGATATTAATGGACGAAGTTCCATTCTTCACCTATCCAGGATGATTGAGAATAAGAGACCGACAGCGGAATTCTTCAACCGTCTCCATTCCTTTCTATCAAAAATCGGAATTTAATCCGTTCGTCTTCCGACAAAAAATTAGAGTTTCAATTAGAAGAAAAATTAGACCTTTGATTAGACCAAAAATTACTCCTTTAATTACCCTATTCTTTACTCTTGCGATGAGACGATTGATTAGAAAATTGATTAGACCTTTAACTCCTGAACAAAATAGACCTTTAATTACTCCTCAAATTGATAAAGAGATTAGACCTTTAATTGGGCGAAAAATTTGGCGAAAAATAAGACCAATAACACGGTAGAGAGGGCAACCCCCCAACTTTAAGAAAAAATCCAATAAGTTGTGTCAAATCAAAGACTTAAAGACAAAAACCGTCTTTTGAAAACCAGAAATATATTTCTGGTAATATACTTCTGGAAATATACTTCGGGAAAGAGGGTATTAAGAGAAGGTTCCTAAATGGACGAGAGACCAAGGGCAGGGGTATTTTCTACTTGTGAAAGAGAAGAGGTTTGGTTATAATTAACTATGAAGTTCTTCTGTGATATAATGCTTGGGAAGTTGGCGAAATTTTTGCGGATTTTGGGGTTTGATACGAGATATGAGAGATTAATCAGTGAGCAGGAGTTAATCCTCGCTGCCCGGCGGGAAGGGAGAATTATTATAACCCGAAAAAAAAGATTAGTTAATGAGAAGGATGTGATATTTTTGGATACTGATTCCCCAAAGGAGCAGTTGAAAATCTTAAATCAAAGGCTTAATCTGAAAGATAGAATTAAGCCGTTTAGTCGCTGTCTTATTTGTAATGAGGAGATTGAGGAGATAGATAAAGAGGAGGCGAAAGGGAAGGTGCCTTATTTTACCTTCCAAACACAAGAGAATTTTTCCCGGTGTCCTTCCTGTCAGCGGATTTATTGGGCAGGAAGCCATCTGAAAGGCATGAGAAAATTCCTGGATTCAATTATTAAGTGATACTGGCAGAGATATGAATGAATGTCCTTCTACTTTGTGGAAAGCGCCAATTTGTTTCTCTCGTAGATGTAGATATTTGGTCCAGGTCTTTCAATATTCTTAAATCCAGTAAATGGAAGATAAAAGGCATCATGCTGGTCAAACTTATTTTCTTGACAACTCAGGTCAATCACTTCCCAAGATTGTTTAAGGGAGTAGTCACGGGTGAGAATTTCAATCAGACCAATTGGAATTCGGCTATATAATTCCAATGGTGACATTGATATGACTATGTATTTTGGTAGACCCTCCTGCTTTTTGTTGTTAGACACAAATTTACCCGATTTGTAATCCAATCGCCATTCTTCATATCCGGGAATATTCTCCTGCTTAATATATTCTATTCGTGCTTTGAGAATTTTGGCCGCAAA
Source organism: Caldifarciminota bacterium (assembly GCA_037446935.1). Classification (GTDB taxonomy): domain Bacteria; phylum Hydrothermota; class Tepidihabitantia; order Tepidihabitantales; family JBDRVQ01; genus JBBIHO01. Next base: position 5,882 of record JBBIHO010000016.1, read on the forward strand.
GTGATTCCCACTAGCGACCAATTCTTTGTAATTCTCTTCTAAGGTCTCTAATTCGGGATGAAGTTGTATCTGACCAAAGAGCATACCGGACTGGTAGATAGAAGTGCCTGGTGGGATATTTTTATTTATCCACTCGCCAGCCAATAAGCGACTGTCCCGTTTAGCAATTAGACGATTAAATTTTATGATGTTATCAAAAGAGGGGGTTATCGTTAATATCACGATGGGAATTGTTAAAAGGTTTGCGAGACGAGAACTTAGGAATTTAGATATTTGATTATTAATTAAGGTGATGAATACCGCAGCGGTTATACAGAGAAAAGGAAGAAGGGGGATGGTGTATCGGACGAATACAGTATATCCCTTGCCCATTAAAAGGTAATAGAAGAGAGGGAAGGATAATAAGATTATCCCCATTCTCATATTTTTCATTAGAAGGATCGGGATACCAGCCAGAGTAAGAAAGAAAAGCGCCCAGCCGAGGCCGTAGAATAGGGAAAATCTCAAATGATACCACCAACCACGACCAAGGATTAAACCATAATGCCCAACATTTAAGTGGGTCATCTCTTGTAAAAGGTGGGACTGAAATTGGGAGAAGTCTAATAAGGCAAATGGAGAACCTACGAAAAATCCGAAGAATAAGGTTATGGCAAAAAATAGAATCCGATTATTAAAAAATTGTTGCAATCGGTTCGTTTTTCCCTTTTTATCTAAGAGGTTAAAGAGATGAACGAATAGGAGTGGGAGGATTAAAATAATGCCAAAATATTTCATAGCAGTTGCTAATCCAATTAATATCCCAGTGATTAGGTAATTCTTTAATTTACCATCGCCGATGGTCTTTATAATGAAAAGTAGAGAAATAATAATTAGAAATGTCGCCGGCACATCGGTTGTTCCAAAGTGAGAATCCCTCACATGTAAATAGGTGAGACTCAAATATGAAGAGGCGATTAAAGCCGTTTTTTTATTAAAGGTTTGTTTAACTATCTTATATACGAGGAAGATAGTCGCTATTCCCAAAGAGGCGGATAAAAAACGGCTCAGAAGGTAAAAATTGGTGGGGTTTATGCTATATTCGGATAAGAGGTCGGAAAGAGAGGTAAACCTTCCGGTTATTACCCCGAAGAGGAAATAGGCGATAAAGAGGAGGAAAAGGATATACATATAAAGGGTGGGGTAATTAAAATAATGGGGATTTAAGTCACCGCTAAAAAAGTGAAAGGCAATTCGGACAATCGTTGTTTCGTCGGGACGGGCTTCCGTATGGGGGAGACCGAAATTTATTCCCCAATATCTCACAAAACCGCCAGCAATCAGAATGAAAAGGAGGGGAAAATTTCTTTTGCAGAAAGATTTTATTCGCAAGAAGATTTGCTTGGGTTTCGGGATGATTTCCGATTAGTTCGGATATCTGGTTCTTTAATATAAAATGGAATAAGTTCGGCGACATCGTCAATCTCCCCTCGGGTAATCGCCTCTTTTGCCAGACGGCAGACAATAGCGACAGAAGGGAAATAGATGTTTATCTTCTTTTTATCCTTGAAGATATCAGGATAGGATTTTAATCCGGAGCCGATGAAAATTCCTTCTTTATATCTTTCGGCAATTTCTTCTGGGGAAATGAGGATTGGCTCGGATACCCTCTCTCTCTTCTTATAAACCACAGTATAAACCTGATTCCTTTTGGCATCAATTACCGGAATGACTAATTCTTCTTTCGGCAACAGCAGACTTTCAATGGGAAAGAGTTTATAAAATGTGTGAACTAAGCCGGTGAAGGTATCAATCCCTTTTATTGGAATCTTATGCGGTAAGGAGATGGATTTGGCACAGGCTAAGCCAACCCTTAAAGATGTGAACATACCCGGTCCGATACTCACCCCAATCCCCACCAAATCCTTTGGCTGAATATTATAGTAGCGAAGGGCATTTTGGACGAAAAGAAAGAGGGTCTCTTGATGTCTGCCTTCCGTATAAGAGTTTATTTCTAAAAGTGAATCATCGTCTTTTGCGAGGCAAATACCGGTATTGTTGAATGAGGTTTCAATGCCTAAGAAATAGGACATATGAGGAGCGCGACAAATTAATCCGCCGTTCGAATCTCAATTATATGTAAATATCTTTTATCACTCCTTCCAATTCGTCTAAATTTATATATTCATCGCAGGCACGGATGAGTTCAACCGATGTGTAACCCTTACCCAAGCCAACGACGGTTATCCTTTTTGCGGAACGGGAGAGGAAGTCAACCAAGGCGACGAAATCACCGTCACCAGTAACAATGACTACTTCATCCAAATAAGGAGCCATTGATAAGATTTCCAGGGTTATCTCAATATCCATATTTGCCTTAAAACTGCCGTCCATCCGCTCCCGCACCATTTTGGAGACGACACGATAGTTCATAAAAGATAAGGCGTCAATCAGTCGCTGACGTCTTTCATCATCTCGCTTATAAGGCACAAAGGCAACAAATTTATACTCCCGGGCATCGCGTCTTAAACGAACAATGAGATTTCTCTGCAGGGCATCGTAGCGAACTTCCCTGCCCTGCCTTTCAAATGTCTCCTGGACATTTTGGATATCAACAAAAACTCCAACGCAACCCATCGCTACCTCCGATTCAAATAATATATCTCACAGAGACCCCGAAGATTTAAGAAGGGGTCAATTATGTTAATGCCGGATAAGATATATTTATAGACGAAGGAGTGCCCACCGGTTAAAAATACCGAGACCTCCTTCCTTTTTATTTCACTTTTTAACCTTTTTATTATTCCTTCAATGGCGTATTTTGTATAGAGGTAGATTCCATTTTTTAGACAATCTCTGGTATTTTTTGCGATGTAAGGTGGCTGAATATCACTTCTCATCAGTTGTTGAGAAAAGAGAGGGGCAAATGGCCGGAGAAGATTCGCCTTTTCTAAGAAGGTAAGAGAGGAAGTGATTCCGGGGGCGATAGCCCCGCCGAAAAATTTACCTTCCTTAGTAACGCAGGAGAAGGTGGTGGCGGTTCCTAAATCAACGATAATCCCATTCTTTTTATAGTGAAAGGCAACACCACTAGCAGCACATATCCTATCTTCGCCAAGGGGTAATTCGTAATCAATTGTCAGACCAGTAGATAATCCATCTTTTAAGGAATAGACCTTTTTTCGATAACAACTCCTCAGGAAATTCTTCAATTCCTCTTCCTTTTTGGAAACCACGGAGGCGATGATTATAGCTTGCGATGCGTTTATAAAATACTCTAAAGGGAAGCTTGATTTCCGTATTGGAGAAAGGGTTGGAAGTCGTATCTCCATTATGAGATGCTTCTGGTGGAATAGCCCAAAGTGGGTAAAAGAATTTCCAATATCAATCGCTAATAATCTATTTGTATTCATACACCTTTTCTATCTCACCTGAAGAGAGAGTTAATAATCCCCCTTCTTCTTTCTGCAAAATCAATCTTCCTTCTTCATCAATATCCATTGCGGTTCCCTTTATCCGGCGGCGGTGGGAATTAAGGACAATGTATTTTCCTTTTAGAAAATTTCTCTTTCGGATCTCGGAGAGGATAGTTGCGAAGTTGGGACAATTCTGGAAACGGGCGATAATGGATTGGAGAAGTTCTTCTATGGGGATTTCTCTTTTCAGGAGAGATTTTAGTGATATGGCATCTTTTATATACTCGGGGAAGATTTCATTGTTCACATTTATCCCACACCCGGCAATGATTGCATCTTTCTCCATTTCTAATAAGATACCGCCCAACTTCTTGCCATCATATACAATATCATTAGGCCATTTGAAGAAGGGCAATAGATTTACCAAGTCTTTAATTCCTTTGATTGTTGCCCAGAAGAGTTTGAGGTGGATGGTGAGGATTTCCGAGGAACGAGGGAAGAGGAGTAAAGAGAAGTAGAGTCCGCCAGGTGGTGAATACCACTCCCTTTCAAATCTCCCCCTTCCCCTCTTTTGCTCCTTTGCCCAGATAACCAGTTCCTCACGATTGGCAATGAAAGATTTGGCAATGTCTTGGGTTGATGTGACAGTTGCAAAAGGGATGATTCTCATAGTTTGATTATTTTGCGCCCATTAACAAAGTAGATGCCGGGTTTCAGATTGGCAAGAGAGATTTCTCTTTGGGATTTTGGAATACTGGTGACAATTCTTCCCTGGGAATCGTAAATTTTAATTGAACCGGTAAAACCGGAGATTGGCAATGAATTTCTAATAAAGGTTGGAAGAGGAGAGGATTTCCGTAATGCCGTCGCTTCTTTCAAACCTACCGGTGGCGATGTATTGATGAATAGAAGGTTACCGGATGAGGGGTCCCAATTTGTTACTCCAAGGTCAAGATAGGAAGAGAAGGAGTAGGTAATCTTCAATGTTTCGGAAGATGTTGGCGGCGAAGGAAGCGAGAGATAGCCGGTGAGGAAGTCAAAGGTGAAGGCAGAGAAAGGGAGAGGGTTATTATTTATTGCCACATAATGGAGAGATTGGACAGGGGCATTTAAGACACGGAATAACTTTCTTCTCCCGTCTCCAATTCTTATTTCGGTTGTTGTTTGTAAATGGTCATTGGCAGTGCATCCCCACATTGCGGTCTCGCAGACAAGACTTGAACCCATAGAATAGGACCAGGTGGGAATTGTATCAAGTGTGCCGTTTCGGTTTTCAAAGACACAGATAGGTTCCCACCAACCACCAGCGGCGAGTTCCGGAAAGCCATCACCATTACAATCGCCGAAGGCAACACAAGATGAATATCGCCGGTTACGCAGCATCTGAAAGACCGGAATGGTATCAAGTATGCCATTGCGGTTCTTAAATACCCTGATCCGACCGGAGTCACCGCTTAACTGGCCATTACTGGCAATCGTAAGGTCAACCCAACCGTCCTTGTCATAATCGCCAACTGCCACCCGCAAAACCCAGCCTTTGTCCCGAAAGGTGAGACTTGCTTGACGGGGAAGGGCGCCATTTTGATTTAAAAAGATAGAAACCTTACGGCGATGACCAACGATTAAGTCTAAGAAACCATCCTCATTTATATCAAGGAATCGCAGGGCATCACTGGGAGTAGAATCCGCAGATGTCCAGTAAGGGAGGCTATCAAAGGTGCCGGAGTTGTTCCGATAAATCCTTATTGGAGAGCGGAGACCAGTATAGGGGTCGCCCGCGGCACAAGCTAAATCAAGGTCGCCATCCAGGTCAATATCGCCAAAGGCACAATCAAAGGAGTTATATCTATCCCGAGATTGCCAGTAAGGTGATATTCCCAATCCTCTCCCTTCATTTAGATAAATACGGGTTGGTCCCTGATTAGAACTGCCGGCACCTAAATAGACGACAGCCATATCTTGCAACCCGTCGCCATTCACATCGCCTAAATAGAGATGACCAAAATAGCCACTCTCCGAAGAACGCCAGGAGGGACTGGTTTCAATTCTGCCATTATGATTATAATAGATTGCATTTCGGTTGGAAGCCATATCATTGCCGTTACTGGTTATATAATCAATGAAGGAGTTGGTATCAATATCCAAAAGACCGCCGCCAGTGGAATAGTCATTATCCAAAGACTGCCAAGATGGCGAGGAAGGCAATGGAATATTACCAAATAATAAACCGATTAAAAAGGTTAATAAAATCAATATTTTTCGCATAATTAAATTTAAGAGAAAGTTGGGAAAAGTCAAGAACTAGAAATCACTGGGAATGTAAGTATTTTTATCGCCTATCTTAATAGTATCGCTTTGAAATATTTATCCTCTTTAAATTTTATGAGATAAATTCCCGGAGGCAGGATTTTTCCGCCACGGCGTATCGGCAACTGGTTAACTCTTCTGCCATCTATCGTGTAAACCTGCCAACTTTTATCCAATTTAAGCCCTTGCCTAATCATCATTGGATTAGATTTCAGGCGTTCGCCTTTGATAAATCCATTGGAAAGATCCTCCTTAATACCTGTTAATTCTATTGGCTTGGCGAATATCTCCCAGTTGTCTTGTTGAAAGTTCTGCCAGAGAACCCACATTACCCCAT
>JBBIHO010000016.1:11930-13938 GCA_037446935.1 Caldifarciminota bacterium
CGGCTCTTTTTATAATTCTTGGATTTATATCAATACCGGTATTTAAGTCTACAGGTCTTGGTGTCACCCAGAGACCATTTTCATAAAAGGAGTAATATATATTCCAATCACCATCGCGATTTGTCTGATAAACAATGAAGGGTCTGCCTTCATTGTCGGTTGCCATATCGGGAAAGACCTCATTTGCGGTGTCAGAGGTTATTCTTAAAGATGGGGACCAATTATTGCCATCCCAATAACTACTGTAGATATTTCCGTTGCCATCATCAAAGCTTTGCCAGGTAACCCAGAGCCGAGAATTACCTTCAATTGTTGCCGATGGACGGTAAGCGATCCTTTGATTTTGAGAGATCGGACCGATCTCCTGCCAGAAACCGGATGTTTCATAACTGGCAAAGATTTTAGCACCATCCGGTAGATATTTATTGTAAAATACCCAAACCTTTCCATTCTGCCCGACGCAGGACTTTGGGTATAAATCATCAGACTGGCTTTCTGTGGCAGGAATTGGCGGGGACCAGGAGTTTCCATTGTAGGAGGATGTATAGATATCAAGGTTCCCACGCCTCCTTGTCTGGAAGAATAGCCGAACTTGATTGGAAGAATCACGGCATAATGTGGAGTGTAAGGCACAGGAGGAGTCAATGATAAATCTTTGCCTTGCTGTCCAAGAACCGCGATAGACGCTAAAATAGAGGTTATATGCGGAATGGTTACTGGTATAGTCAAAATGGGACCAGACACAGAGAGGGTTATCCTGTGCGTCCGAAGTCAATGCCGGCAATACATCCCAATAGGTGTGAGGACCGACAAATCCGGCATCGTGCCAGACCGTATCCCGATAAGCAGAATAGATATCAAATCTGCCATTAATACTGCTACGGCCGGTTGTCCAGGTGACCCATAATTTACCATCGGAAGTGCTCATCACGGCCGGAGAATTATCAGTCTCGGAATGGGAAGAGACAATCTCAACTGGGAACCCTTTTCTATGCCCTTTCTCACCTATTATTTTATCTTTGGAACTTCGCGGCTTTAAGGTTGGGTCGCCCATAATATTCATACCATAAAACCACTCCCTTGAACTCTGCCCATTTCTTAAAAACCATACCTTAAATGCCTCGCCAACGCAGGAATCCCTTCCTAAGGGGGTGTAGAAATCCTGGAAGTAAAGCATTGAGCCAACCTTAGAACTTCCGACTGCCAGCAAGCCATATGGGTTTTGGAATATATACCAGCCAGCAGAGTAATTCTCTTCCACAAACCGGGTTCCGGAGCAGGCGAAGAGATTGAAGAAGAGATGGTTGAAGAGGAATCTATGGAAGTTACAGTCGACTTTTTGAATGCTGTCGCCAGCCCAAATATTGCTGGTAGCTTTGAAGCAGCCATCTCAAATCCTTTGAAAAACATGGTAAAGATAGAATTGCAGTTGCCTGATAGAAAAGTAGAATTAGAAACGGACAAAGAACAGGAAACCATCAAAGTCCAAGTTCCTCCGCTTAAAGCCGGAGAATACAAAATTCCATATAAAATAATCACTCGATCCAAAGTGGCAAAAGGCGAATTTACTCTTCACGTTAAAGAGAGGAAGCGATTTAGAAAAGATGAAACCTTAACATCCAAGCTTGATGAACTGCTTGGTGAAAAAGGATGAGTGAAGTCTTTAACAAAGCAAAAAGGGTTTTTTCCGATCTCGCAACAGACAAGCGCATAGCCAACAAACAAGAATTCTTCATGCTTCCAAGATACGTAACCGAATATTTGGCTTCCCAATTCATAGAAAAATACGGCGAAGACAACTACGCCCCAGAACTCTCCAAATTCGTAGCCAAATACTGCCACGAAGCAAGAGAAAGAGACAAAATCCTCTCAGAAATAATAACCACAGGAAAAACAACAATAATAGACGAAGTAAAAGTAACAACCGACGTCGAACTCGGCACATATAGGGCTCACCTCCAAAACCTAAACCTCAAAGACTGCATGATAAACCTCGACGTACTCGACA
>JBBIHO010000017.1:0-13514 GCA_037446935.1 Caldifarciminota bacterium
CCTCTTATTATACATAAACTTATTGGAATTTCCACACATTTCGGGACACCACCAAAGGGGTAATTGAAGGGGTAATTTTTCGTCTAATTTTTTGGTTAATTGGTGGGGTAATTTTTGGTCTAATTTGTCGTCTAATTTGTGGTCTAATCCTTACGGAGCAGTTTGGGATTGACTTTTTTGGAATTTTTCCTTAAATTATAGGGTCAATGAAATTATACGAATATCAGGCGAAAGAGATTTTTAGAAGGTATGATATTCCCTGCCCGAGGGAGAAACTAATAACATCAGTAGATGAAGGGTTAGAGGTTGTTTTAGAGATTGGATTCCCTTGTGTCCTGAAGGCACAGGTTCTTGTCGGAGGCAGGGGAAAGGCTGGTGGGGTAAGGATTGTAGAAAGGGAAGAGGATTTTAAGAAGGATTTAGAGGGTATCTTTGCCTTAAAGATAAAAGGGCTTCCGGTGCAAAAGGTCTTAATTTCAGAGATGGTGGAGATTGAAAGGGAGTTATATTTAAGTATTATTCTTGACCGAAATATCGCAAAGCCCTTAATCATCGCCTCTCTTGCTGGTGGTATGGATGTTGAGGAGATTGCTCAAAAGAGACCAAAGGCATTACTGAAAGAAGAGATTGACCCCCTATTGGGTATTCTCCCTTTTAAGAGCCGGACGATTGGCTTCCGTCTCTTTTTTGAGGAGAAGACGATTCTGGAGATAAAAAGATTTGATTATGTTGATAAGTTCTCATCTATCCTTTCCGCATTAGTTAAGGTCTTTTTTGATTATGATGCGACATTGGTTGAGATAAATCCTTTGGTCATTACTAGGGAAGATAAATTTATTGCTCTGGATGCCAAAATCCTTTTGGACGATAATGCCCTTTTCCGGCATAAGGATTGGCAGGAATATGAGGCTAATGAAGATTTGACAGAGTTGGCGGCAAAAAGGGAAGGGCTTTCTTATGTGAAGTTAGATGGTGAGATTGGTTCAATTGTGAACGGAGCCGGATTGGCAATGGCAACCTTAGATTTGATAAATAGATACGGGGCAACCGCGGCAAATTTCTTAGATATCGGCGGCTCCTCTTCACCCCAGAAGACAAAAAGGGCATTGGAGATAATTACCCAGGATGCGAAGGTTAAGGTGATTTTAGTTAATATCTTCGGCGGCATCACCCGCTGTGATGATGTGGCACAGGGTATTTTGGATTTCTTAAAAGAGAGGGAGATTAAAATCCCAATTATCTGCCGGCTCGTCGGCACCAATCAAGATAAGGCGGAAGTGATGTTAAGAGATAAACCCGTCTTATTTATTACCACGATGAAAGAGGCGGTAAAAAGGGCAAGCGAATTGGTGATTAGTAGTTCTTTATAAATGGGTATTCTTGTTAATAAGGAATCAAGGGTTTTAGTTCAGGGGATAACCGGTCGCGACGGTAGTTTTCATACCCGGGAGATGTTGCGGTATGGGACGAAGATCGTCTGTGGGGTAACGCCAAAAAAGGGTGGGCAATTCTTAGACAATATTCCAATCTTTAACACGGTCTTTGAGGCGGTGAGGAAAGAAGATGTTGATACCTCAATCATCTTTGTGCCGGCACCTTTTGCGGCGGATGCGATTTATGAGGCAATTGATGCGGGGATTTCTCTGATTGTCACGATTACCGAAGGAATTCCGGTGCATGAGGTGATGAGGATAAAGGCATATATCAAAGATAAGAAGACCCGGCTTGTCGGTCCGAACTCTCCTGGTATCATCTCGCCCGGTGAGGCAAAGGTGGGGATTATGCCGGGAGAGTTTTTTAAGAAGGGTGTCTGCGGGATCGTCTCTCGTTCCGGGACACTCACTTATGAGATAGCATATCACATCTCCGAGAGTGGATTTGGCTGTTCAACGGTTGTTGGCATTGGTGGCGACCCAATAAAGGGGACAAACTTTATTGACTGCCTGAAACTCTTTGAGAGAGATGAGGCGACGAAGGCGATTGTTCTGGTTGGTGAGATTGGCGGTGATGATGAAGAGGTGGCAGCGAAGTTTGTCGCGAAGTCAATTAAGAAACCGGTCTTCGGTTTTATCGCTGGCCGGACCGCGCCACCAGAAAAGAGGATGGGACACGCTGGGGCAATAATTATGCAAGGGAAAGGGACCGCAGAAGAGAAGATTCAGGCATGCCAACTGGCAGGGATTGAGGTCTTTTTTGAACCATCGGAGATTGGGAGGTTATTGCCGGAGCGTTTGGGAGGGAGGTAAGGCGGGGTGAAAAAGAGTTTTCCTAAAGAAGTGGTCCAGAATACAAAAAGGGGGCATAAGATATTTATTGTAAAGGAATTCTGTAAATCCTGTGGGATATGCATAAATTTCTGCCCAACTCAGACCTTGGGATTTGGGGAAGACCTAAAGGTTACGGTAATAAGACCTGATTCTTGTATCGGCTGTCTTCTTTGCGAACTCTTATGCCCGGATTTTGCAATTAGTGTGGAAAAGGCAAAGAAGGTGTGATGGGGGAGAGGCGACTCCTTTCCGGGAATGAGGCCTGCGCAATAGCGGCAATCAAGGCCGGGGTGAGATTCTTCGCCGGCTATCCAATAACCCCATCAACCGAGATTGCGGAATTTATGGCGAGAGAACTTCCAAAACACGGCGGGATATTCCTTCAGATGGAAGACGAGATTGCGGCAATTAATGCCATAATTGGTGCGCGGGCGGCGGGTGTAAAATCATTGACCGCTACCTCCGGACCCGGTTTCTCCCTTATGCAAGAAGGGATTGGTTATGCCTGTATGACAGAGATTCCGACAATTATCGTCAATGTCCAGAGGGGAGGTCCGGCGACCGGACTACCAACAAAACCAGCACAGGGTGATGTGATGCAGGCAAGATGGGGAACACACGGTGACCACCCAACGGTTGTTTTATATCCAGAAACCGTTGAGGAGTGTTTTCATCTCACAGTAAAGGCGATAAATCTCTCCGAATATCTCCGGGTGCCGGTGATTTTACTGATGGATGAGATTGTTGGGCATATGCGGGAGGTGATGGAGGTTCCGGAGACTTGTGAGGTCTATTCACCGAGGAAGAGAAAGAAACCAAGAGAAGAATACTTCCATTATGGCGATGAGACAAACTACGACTCCGAATTTGCCAGTTTCGGGGAAGGTTATCGAATCCATATCTCGGGTCTCACCCATCGGCCCGATGGTTTCCCAACCAATGACCCAAAGATTATCGCCTGGAAGATGGACCGGCTCAAAAGAAAGATTGATGAGAACGGGGATTTGTTTATCGGCTGGGATTACGAGTTTTCCGATATCGGTTCGGAGGTCTGTTTGATTTCTTATGGTAGTACTGCAAGGGCAGTAAGGGAGGCAAAGAGTATCTATGAGCGGGAGAGGGGTAAATCTTTAGGGTTTCTCCGTTTTCGGCTTCTCTGGCCATTTTCTTATGAGCGACTGAAGGCGCTACTCCGCAGTCCTTTAAAGGTTGTCGTCTGTGAGATGAATCAAGGACAGTTAAGGGGTGAAGTGGAAAGGGCAATCCCGCCTGATATTCCGGTCATTGGCGTGAATAAGGTGGATGGGGAGATGATAACGCCGGAAGAGATTTTGGAGGTCTTGTGGTAAGATGAAACCTGAGGTATTAAAATATTTGCGACTGGATGGAAGATTTCCCCATATCCTCTGTCCGGGATGTGGGATCGGCACGATAATGAAACAAATGGTTTTTGCCTTCTCGGATTTAGAGTTGGCAAATGAGAATATTTGCGTCGTCTCAGGGATTGGTTGTTCTTCCCGTGTTCCTGGTTATTTAGATTGCGATACCTTTCATACCTTGCACGGCCGGGCAATTCCTGCGGCAACTGGTGTCAAATTAGCGAGGCCGGAGATGGCAGTGATTGTGATTGGCGGTGATGGTGATATATTAGCGATTGGGCTTTCTCATTTTATTCATGCTGCCCGCCGGAATATTGATTTAACCTGTATCATCGTCAATAACTTCAATTATGGAATGACCGGTGGTCAAGTATCACCAACAACCCCCCAGGGAAGTTTAGCCTTAACGACTCCTTATAAAAATCCGGAGCGGGAGTTTGATATCTTTGAAATCAGCAAGGCAGCCGGAGCGGTTCTCTTTGCTCGGAGTACCACCTATCATCCGATGCATCTCCGGAGTATGATAAAGAAGGCGATTCGGAAGAAGGGTTTTAGTGTTCTGGAGGTCATATCACAGTGTCCAACATTCTTCGGTCGGATTAATCGGATTGGCGATGGGGTTAAGATGTTAGAATATTTTAAGGAGAGGACGGTAGATATCAGGACCTTAAAAGAGGACAAATTTCCCGAGGGGAAGATAGTGATTGGTGTCCTTTACGAAACGGAAGCAAAGGAATTTTTAGAGAGTTATAAAGAGGCAGTGGAGAGTGAATTATGCGGATTGAGGTGAGATTGGCAGGTGCCGGTGGTCAGGGGCTGATTTTAGCCGGGATTATTTTAGCCGAGGCCTGCGGTGTCTATGAAGGAAAGTATGTCGTTCAGACCCAGAATTATGGGCCAGAGGCGCGCGGCGGCTCTTCGCGTTCCGATGTGATTATTAGTGACCAGAAGATATTCTTTCCCCAGGCGCGAAAGGTTGATATATTAGCCTGCCTCTCGCAGGAGGCTTATTATGAATATGCCGATTCGCTACAGGAGGATGGCATAATACTTTTAGACAGTTTTTATGTTAGAGATTATTCTGACAAAGGAGTGATCGTCCTTCCCTTCTCCCAAACCTCACGCCAGCGTTTTGGCCGGGAACTATTTGCCAATATGATTCTCTTGGGGACGGTCTCTAAGATTATCTTCCATACCTACGGTTTCTGCTCACTGGAGTCGTTGAAGAAGGTAATAGAAAAGAGGGTATCGGCTCAATACCGAAGCGAGAATCGGCAAGCCTTAGATGTCGGGTATGAGATGGAATTCATTTTACCCGATAGAGAAACCGGCCACAGTGGGGGCAGGTGAGAACTTCCCGCTGACAGCGCTCCGCAATCTCCGAGGGGAGTTTAACATAACAACCGCCACAGAATTCCTTAATCACTTGCACCACAACTCTTTCTCCATAACGTTTCTTTATCCGTTCATACTCAAGGAGCAGTTTCTTATCTATCTTCTTCTTTATCTTCTCCCTCTCCTGTTCAATTGAGTTTAAGAAGTCAACCAGATTCTTATCCATTATGAAACCGAGTTTCTTATAATCCGGCCGCTCGAGGTCCTTGATTATCATATCAAATTCTTCTAAGGCGCGCAATAGTTCTAAGGATTTCGTCATTTCAAATTTTCCTCTATTTTCTTAATCATTGAGATAAAGTCCGGGACAGTTTTTGGGATTACCAATTTCTTCTTCTTCGTCAACTCCTGACAGATCATTGCCACGCGGCCTAAGGTGAGCATATACTGATTTCCGATATCCTGGGGTGGGGCAATGATTAAGAAGAAGAGATGAACCGGTTTGCCGTCCAAGGCATTGAAATCAACCCCCTTTTCGGAATAACCACAGGCAATTTCTAACTTATCAACTAAAAGGGAGCGGCAGTGCGGTATCGCAATTCCTTTGCCGATGCCGGTAGAACCTAATTCTTCCCGTTTTTGGAGCGTCTCCATGAGGGAAGAAAGTTCCTCACCCTTTTTGATGAGACTTACCAGTTCCCGCAAAACATCATTCTTTTTTCTACTCTGGATGGAGAGGTTTATCCTCTCCGGTCTTAATAAGGCTGATAACTTCAAGTTTCCTCCTTATGGTTACTTTGCTCCCGCACGATGTGAGTTGGCATATGATTCACATCTTTTCCGGGGCTCCGATTCCTAATAGGTTAAGACCCTTCCTAAATATATCTTTTAATATACAACAGAGAAATAGTCTTGCCTTTGTCTTTTCGCGATCCTCACTTACCACCCTTTCCTTTTCATAAAAGTTATGGAATTCCTCTGCCAGGTCAATCAGGTAATAAACGAGGATATGTGGTTCCAAACTCTCTGCTGCCATCCGCACCACATCCGGGAAATAGAGAATCCCTAAGATTATCTCCCTCTCCTTATCACCCAAAAGGTGATAGGGAGGTTTTTCTCTAACATTTTCTTTATAATTCTTAGTGCGCGCGAATTCTAAGATGCTATTGAGCCGAGCATGGGCGTATTGGACATAATAGACTGGATTATCCTTGGTCGCTTGCTTCGCCAACTCTAAGTCAAACTGAATCCCCTGGGAAGATTTTCGCATCAGGAGGTAAAATTTTAAGGTATCCGCTCCAATCTCTTCTCGCACCTCATCCAGGGTGATAAATTCCCCTCTCCTTTTTGACATCGCTACCTTCTCCTTTCCCCGGAGGAGGGAGACTTGCTGGGCGATTAGGATTTGGAGTTGTCCCGGAAGGGCACCCAATGCCTCAATACCGGCTTTCATTCGCGGTATGTAACCGTGATGGTCAGGCCCCCAGATGTTTATCAGGATGTCAAATCCACGCTCCAATTTATCTTTATGATATGCCAAATCGGTTAAGAAGTAAGTATATCGTCCATCACGCGTCACTAAGACCCTATCTTCGCTATCGCCAAAACTGGCGGAAGAAAAATATCGGGCACCATCCTTTTCATAGGTTAATCCCTTTTTTGATAAGATATTTAAGACCTCCGGCACCTTCGGCAGGATGGAAGTCTCACGGACAAATTTATCAAAATGGATATTAAACATCCGCAAAGATTCCTTCTGCATCTCAATTATTTTCGTCAAGATGTATTCCTTCCTCTTTTCTTTTTCTATCCCCAAGGCAAGGATTTCGGAGGCAATCTCTTTGATATATTCTCCCGGATAGCCGCCAGGGGGAATCTCCCAGGCTTCTCCTTTCAATTCTTTTATTCTTTCTTCTAAGGAGCGGAAGAGGAGTTCCACCTGGGTTCCGGCGTCGTTCACATAATATTCGGATGAGACCTCATAACCGGAATACGCAAGGAGATTAGCAATCGCTTGCCCCAGGGCACCGGCCCTCGCCTGCACAACCGAGAGGGGTCCGGTCGGATTTGCGGAGACGAATTCTATGATAACCCTTTTCCCATTTCCGAAATCTCCCCGACTAAAATCTTCGCCACTGCGGGATGCCCTTTCCATCCCGGCTCGGAGATAATCTAAGGAGAAGGTGAAATTGAAAAATCCCCCTACCTGCTTTACTTGGGAAAAGTCTTTATCTCTTGCCAACTCTTTCAAGAGTCTTTCTTTTTCCCTTTCCTTCTTTAAGAGGAAGCCAATATTGGATGCGAAGTCACCCCACTTCTTTTCCTTTATTCTTTCAATTTCGTGCCCGGCGGGTATTTCACCAATCACCTTGACAATTGCACTTTGAATCTTATCCTTCAGCATTACGACGCAAGGAGGCGTGTAGCCGAATATCTTCGGCTATTCTTTTACTGGGGGCATCTCCCCATAATCGTTCCAGACCGTAAAACTCCCGAATCTCTTTTAAGAAGATATGGCAGATACAGTCAATATAGTCCAGAAGGATCCACTGGGCAGGCGAGTATCCTTCAATGTGGTGAGGTAAAATTCCTTCCTTTTTTAGAGCCTCTTCTATTGCATCCGAAATCGCCCGGGCATGGGTTTGGGAGTTGGCGGTGGCGATAATAAAATATTCGGTGAGCGGGGTGAGTCTCCTTAAATTGAGAACCAAAATGTCTTCCGCTTTTTTCTCTAATAATACATCAATAATCTTATCAACAATCTGGCTAACCAGCATCTCGCCTATCAGTCAATTTCCCCTGCGATTTCGGGAAAGAATCTCTTAAAGTCTCGCCCGAGGATAATTGAAACATCAATGAAGAGATTAGGGTCAATCTCTTCTTTTATCTCGGGCATTATCATTATCTCACGGCGAAAAATTCCGACCCGCTTCTTTTGCGCAATGCACTTCGTTAAAAGGAGGGCATTGCGTTTTAGGGTATCTCTCCTCTCGCATACTATCGTTTTGGATATGGTCTCTGGATCAAAGATGACATCGTAGACATTAAACCCTTTCCGCCGGAGATGTTCTAAAATCCTTTTCCCAATCTTAGGATTACCCGAACAGTTGATAATCTCAACCCTTACCTTTCCGTATTCTTCGCTTTGGGCTTTTTCCTGAGGGAAGAAGAATCTCCTCTTAACAAAAAGGAATAGGATTAAGATAAGAAGAGAGAGGAGTCCAATGAGGAGTAATCTTTTCAAATGTTTGAATTACGGGAGATAAAGAGCGCCTTTACATTAAGATACTCTTCCCGGTTATTCACCCCTAAAATCTCCTGAGGATCCGATGTTGGAACAATCCTTATCTTCCCGCCACTTTCGGATAGTAAATTGACGACATCGGTCAAATAGTATTCACCCGCGAGATTGAGCGGTTTGATTGCCTTAAGGTAGGGGAAGACCTTCTGCCACTTAAACAGATATACCCCAGCATTTATCTCCTTAATCTCCTTTTGCTTTTCGTTGGCATCTCTTTCTTCCACAATTGAGATTCGCTTCCCCTCCTTCCATATCCGACCGTAACCCTGCGGTCGCTCCAGGAAGGCGGTGAGGAAGGTGAGGTCAGCATCCTCCTTTTTATGCGTCTCCATGAGAAGAGAGAGGGTAGAAGATTGTAAGAGGGGAGTGTCGCCGCAGAGGACTAAGACATCATTGGTGAGAGGGGAGGAGGCACAGGAAAGAACAGCGTCGGCTGTCCCCAGTGGTTTCTCCTGATAGACGAAGCTAATGTTCGGGAAGGGAAAGGTCTTTTTAATCACTTCCTTGATAATCGGGAAATTGGGATTAATCACCACAATTATCCTCGCAATTCCAATGCTCCTTACTTTTTCTAAGATGTGGGTGACAAGTGGTTTATCTCCTAAGGGGAGAATGACCTTAGGGAAAAAAGAATCCTCTGGGATGGGGAATTTGTCTCCGACAAACCTTTTTACCCAGATGAAATATTCTCTTCTTTCTTCCTTCGGGAGTGAGAGATTTATCCGGTTACTTTTACCGGCCGCTAATATTATTGCGGTCATTTACTATCTGATTATTTGCATTGAGAAATATTTTCTTAGGGATAAAACTCCTCGCTTGGGTGGTATCAATGAGAGCAAAGGAGATGATGATAAGTTCATCACCAATTTCGCCCAGGCGGGCAGTTCCCCCATTTAATACACACTCGCCGCTACCTTTTTTGCCTCGCATCACATATGTCTCCCACCGATTACCATTTGTTACGTTTACGACATACACCATCTCCCCTTCTAACAAATCGGCCTTTTTAAGTATCTCTTCGTCAATTGTTAAGCTCCCTTCATAATGGAGGTTTTTATCGGTTACCCTTATCCGGTGGATTTTAGATTTAAGAATACTCCGCAACATCTCTAATCCCTCACTTCTTCTCTCCCTTTGCCACGAGTTCCAGGATTGCCATCTCGGCATTATCCCCATGGCGAAATCCGCAGCGCGTCATCCGGCAGTATCCTCCCACCCTCTCTTTAAACCGGGGGGCGATTTCGGTAAAGAGTTTTTTGACCAGTCTCTTATCATTTATGGTCTTCCGGACCAGGCGGCGATTTGCCAGTGTATCATTTCGGGCATAAGCGATTATCCGGTCGGCAATCCTTTTTGCCGCCTTCGCCTTAGGAGTTGTCGTTTTTATCCGCTCATAAGTAAAAAGGGCACAGAGGAGATTTCTCATTAGGGCAGTCCTATGTTCTTTCTTTCTCCCTAACTTCTTCGTGCGCCTTCCGTGACGCATACTATCTATCCGCTTCTCAATTCTCCTTCTGTGACTTCTTCCCGTCTGCCGATTATCTCATCAATCTTCATCCCGAGGGTAAGTCCCCAATTTTCCAGCGTCCGTTTCAACTCCTCAAGCGTCTTCTGACCCAAGTTTTCAATGTCTAATATATTCTTTTCGGTCAATTGTACTAAGTCGCCAATTGTATTAACATTTACCTTTTCCCCAGTCGTCTTAAAGCGTCCTTTCTTAAAGCAATTGATTGCTCGGCTGGAAAGTTCCAACTCGGTGATATCCTTAGAAAGGATCTCGGCGAGCCGCGCCTTTTCTCGGTCATACTTTTCAAAGGTCTCAAATTGTGGGAACTGTTCGATCGGAATGATGTTTTCCATATGATTTCTGATGATTGCTGCCGCCTGGATGATTGCCTCACCGGGTGTGACACTACCATCAGTTTCTATCTCCAAGAATAGTTTTTCAAAATCTGCCCGGTCTAAAACCCGGGTGTTTTCAACCCGGAAGGCAACCCTCTTTATCGGCGAGAAGAAGGCATCTAAGAAGATTGTTCCGAGTGGGACATTCGGTTCTTTCTTTTTCAATCTCTCCTGTGGGACATAACCCCGACCATTTTCCACTTTCATTTCAATCTCAATTGCACCCTTTTCGTCGGTTATCGTAAGAATTTCCTGTTCTGGGTTGGCAATCGTTATTTCGGGAGGGATGGTCATATCCTTCGCCCGAAAGAGACCTTTGCCTTTCGCATGGAGATAGCAATATTTTGCTGCCTCGGAGGCCAGACGGAGTCTTATTCTCTTTATATTGAGGATTATCTGGGGAACATCCTCTAAGATATCCGGGATGGTTGAGAATTCATGGTGGACGCCTTGAATCCTCACCTGGGTTATGGCAGCTCCTTGCACCGAAGAGAGTAATGCCCGACGGAGGGCATTGCCAATCGTATGCCCCCAGCCCTTTTCAAAAGGGGAGATTACGAAGCGGGCAAAATAATCACCTTTCTTTTCTTCAACTTCTATCTTTTCCGGTAAAATAAAAGGTTTCAGTGATACCCAGCATATGTGCATAATCTTTCATATTAAATTCTTACCATTATTTAGAATAAAATTCAACAATCAGTTTCGTATTTATCTTAACATCTCGGATATCCTCCTCCGTAGGTAGTCGGACCACCTCTCCTTTCAGAGCATCCTTATCGCAGATAAGCCAACCGTCAAGCGGTATCACTTTATTAGCGAGGTTTAATTTAATCCTCTCTTTAACCTTACCTTCTAAGAGAATTTCGTCTCCAACTCGAACCAGATAGGAGGGGATATTCACCTTTTTCCCATTTACCTTGATGAAACCGTGTCTCACCAATTGTCTTGCCTGGGGTCGGGAGTCAGCAAATCCCAGTCGGTAGACTACATTATCCAAGCGTCTTTCCAGGAGTGTCGCGAGCGCTTCTCCCGGATTATCCCTTTTTGCCGCCATCTGAAAATAGCGCTGGAATTGATTCTCCATAATTCCATAAATCCATTTTGCCTTCTGTTTTTCTCGTAATTGAATTGAATAGACCGATAACTTCTTCCTGCCCTCTTCCTTACCGCTCCATTTGTGAAGGGGACATTTATCAGAAAGGCATCTATCACCTTTGAGGAAAAGTTTTTCGCCTAAAAGAAGACATTTTTTACATTTCGGTCCTCGATATCTTGCCATATTTAGACGCGCCTCTTTCTTGGGGGACGGCAACCGTTATGCGGAATAGGGGTTACATCTTGGATTGAGACAATTGTTAGTCCAGCGTTTTGTAGGGCACGGATTGCCGCCTCCCTACCCCTTCCCGGTCCTTTGACTAAGACCTCCACTTTCTTCACCCCCATGCTAAAGGCATCCCTTCCCGCCTGTTCTGCTGCCTGCTGGGCGGCAAATGGTGTTCCCTTTTTTGTTCCCTTAAATCCAACTCTTCCGGAGGAAGACCAACAAAGGACATCACCGTTCGTAGTCGTGACCGTAACTATCGTATTATTAAAAGTACACTGGATATGCACCGTTGCCAAAACCGGTGCCTTCTTTTTTGTTTTAACCCTTGCCATACTATTATTTCTGCGGTGCGGATTTTACCTTAATCACACCTGAGGTCTTCCGCGGTCCCTTTCGCGTTCGGGCGTTGGTTCTCGTTCTCTGTCCCCTGACCGGTAATCCCCGCTGATGCCTCATCCCGCGATACGAGCCGATTTCAATTAATCGTTTAATATTACCACTAACCTCTGCCCGCAAAACACCTTCCACTTTATAATTCGTCTCGATCTCCTTCCGGATTCGGGTCAACTCCTCATCGGAGAGTTCTTTCACCTTCTTTTCAGGAGAGACACCGCTCACCTTTAGAATCTTTTGCGCATTGGAATACCCAATGCCATAAATCTTTGGCAGGGCATAGAGAATCTTTTTGTTCTCTTCTAAATCAACACCAAAAATTCTTGCCATATTTATTTTTATTCAATTTTAGATAAAATCTATTAAAAGTCAAGGGATAATGATAAGCAATTTCTTAGGGATTGTCAATACCCAAAAGTTGACAATTTTTATATTTGGGTATAATTAGGAATATGCCAAAATTTTCCCGAAGTCTAAATAGACCCCTCCCAAAATATCTTTCTATATTATCTCTTCTCCTTATCAACTGTGCCTATTTTAATCTTTTCTATAATGCCAAATCTTATTACAAAGAGGGGAGAAGATTAGCGGAGACTAATCCGGCGCCGGCAAGGGAAAAATTTACCAAGGCAAAAGAGAAGGCTCTGCTTTTGATTAAGAAATACCCACGCAGTCGTTATGTGCCAGAGGCCCTTTTCATTGCCGCTTTTGCCCATTATTATTTGAAAGAATCTGAGAAGGCAAAAGAGCGTTTCTCACTCTTCCTTACCCTTTATCCCCAGCATAAACTTGCTTCGGAGGCGGCATACCTTAATGCCCTTGCCCATTTGGAAGGCGAAGATTGGCCAAGGGGCATCTTCTTATTGCGCACCCTTGCCCAGGAAAATAAAAAGGAGGCAAGGAGGGCAAGATATAAAATTTATTCTTCCCTCTTAGAGAAGGGGGAGATAAAATTGGTTGTGGAAAGTCTAAAACAGTTTATCGCCGATTATCCGAAAACACCTGAGGCAAGAGAGGCAAAATTTCTCTTAGCTCAGTCTTATTTTCAACTAAGGGATTTCGCTGCCAGTAAAAAGATTTATGAGGAGTATTTCAAGGAGGTTACGCATAAGGAGAAAAAGGCTTCCACGCTTTTAAGGATTGGGGAGTGTTTATTAAAGATGGTGCCGCCATCGGCTGACGCAAATGAGAGCGTTCCCTTAGAGACCCTCAAGAGGTTTATCGCTCGGTTGTCTTGGATGGATGAGAATTATCCGGCTGGGAAGACAAAAGCCAACCTCCTGAAGGGAAAGATTCTATTTGCCCTAAAGGAGGATGAGGAGGCGATTTCGGTTCTGAAATCGGTGCGGGGTGGTGATCTTGGTTCCGAGAGTTATTTCTTAATCGGCGAATATTATGAGAAGAGAGAGGATTTTCAAAGTGCCCTTATCTATTATGATACCGCAAGATTCTTCTCCCCGCGGCAGGAATTTGGTATTATGGCGGAAAAGAAAAAGACGCTCATCGCACGATTTACCGGAAAAGATAGTCTATCACCGGCGGAGAGGAACTTCGCCTTAGGGGAACTCTATTTCCTCTCCCTTAACCAGCCGGAGGCGGCGGTAAAGGAATAT
>JBBIHO010000018.1:0-13495 GCA_037446935.1 Caldifarciminota bacterium
GAAAAAATGCGTAGATTAACCGTTAATTTTGCGGGACGCAAATCCAAATTCTTCTTATTCGTATTAGCCGTTCTTTTATTCGGGTGCGGCGGCGGGCAACAAAAGAGGGCGAAGTCCCCACAATCGGTGGCAGTGACGACGGTGAAGAGAAATACCGTGACCCGAACCATTGAACTCTTTGGAATGGTCTATGGTGAACAACAGTCAACCGTGATGTCAAAAATTACCGGCCGGGTTACCGAGATTGTCGCTCCGGAAGGTTCAAAGGTAGCGGAGGGTGACCCGATTCTTTATGTCCTTAACGATTTGCCGGGTATGGACTATAAACCGGGTCCGGTCACCTCCCCAATCTCCGGTGTGGTCGGCAAAATTTATGTTGAGGTGGGACAAGCGGTATCCCCAGCACTGCCGGTTGCGACCGTTGCCAGTTTTTATCCGAGGGTAAAAGTTAAGGCTCCAATAAGTGAGCGGGACATCCCCTTCGTTAAAAAGGGAACAAAGGCTTTGGTCTCCGTTTCCACAATTGACACAATATTTGAAGGCAAGGTTACGAATATTTCGGCGATCGTTGACTTAATCTCTCGTTCGGCGACGGTTGAGGTGACAGTCGCCAATCCTGAAAGGAAACTTATTCCGGGTATGGCTTGTAGTGTTCGGTTGGTTTTAGAGGAGAAGAAAGATGTGATTGCTATCCCTTTGGCGGGACTCTTCCCGGATGGTTCCTCTAAGGTGGTAGTCGTTACCGGGACACATGCCCGCTTCCGGGAGATTAAAGTTGGGCTACAAGGTGATGAATTGGTTGAGGTCCTTTCCGGTCTCCAGGAAGGAGAGAAGGTCGTAACAATTGGTAAGGAAAGGGTGGTTGATGGGGAGGAGGTAAAGCCGGTGGAGGTCGGTCAAAGATGAAACTCACCGACATTTCAATTCGCCGACCGGTAACTACCGCAATGATTGCCATCGGACTTTGTATCTTTGGGATTATTGGCATCAGCCGGATGCCGATTGACCTCTTCCCTAATGTTACTCTGCCGGTAATTGTCGTCGGGACATTTTATCCTGGTGCCGGTCCCTTAGAAGTGGAGGCCGAAGTGACTGACCCATTGGAAAAGCAACTTAGCACCTGCCCCAACCTAAAAGAGATAACCTCTAATTCAATGGAAAATGTCTCAACCATCACCCTGCAATTTGAATGGGGAACGGATATTGATGCCGCATCCTCTGACATCCGGGATCGTCTTGATATGGCACAAGGACTTCTACCGGATGCTGCCCAAAAACCATTCGTATTTAAGTTTGACCCCTCTTTGATGCCGGTAATGTTGATGAGTCTTTCTGGTGAAATTGACGAAATGGTCCTGGCGGACATTACCGAGGATATTGAGAAGCAGCTCCAGCGAGTTTCTGGTGTTGCCTCGGTCGGCATCGGTGGCGTCCGAAAGAGGCAGGTTCAGATTGAAATAGACCTGCGCCTCCTCGCTCAGTCCGGAGTTACCGTTGAGGCATTTGCCGCTTCCCTTAAAGCCCAGAACCTCAACTTCCCGGTTGGCACCATCTCCACTAAGGATTATCGCTACCTAATCCGACTCATTGGTCAATATGAAAACTTAGAAGAGATTGGCAACACGGTGATTGGTCAAAAGGGTGGTGTTCCGATTCGGATCCGGGATGTTGCAAAGGTCTCCTGGGTCTTAGAAGAAAGAAAGGCCTATGCCCGACTAAATAGTAAAAATTCAATCTTCATTTGGGTCCAGCGCCGAACCGATGCGAACACAGTTGCGGTTGCCCGCGCCATCCGGGCAGAAGTGGAACGAATAAGAGAAACATTACCGCCAGGTGTGGTATTCAATATATTCTGGGACAGTTCCGAGATGATTACCCGGTCAGTGCAAAATGTTATCACAAACCTGATTCTCGGCGGCATACTTGCCTCTCTCATTCTCTTCCTCTTCTTGCGGCGCTTCCGAGCAACAATCTTTGTCGTCTTTGCCATTCCAATCTCCATCTTCTTCGCCCTCTTCTTCATCTACCTCTTTGGGTTCACAATCAATATCCTCTCAATTGCTGGTTTGGCAATTGCCGTGGGGATGGTGGTTGATAATAGCATTGTGGTCTTTGAGAGTATCTTCCGGCTACGGGAGGAAGGCAAAGACCATATCACCGCTGCCAGTGAAGGAACTACCATCGTTGGCATGGCAATTACGGCCTCAACCCTGACAACGATTGCGGTATTCCTGCCGATGCTTTTACTGCGTGGGATGATCCAGATATTCTTTAAGGAATTGGCTCTCTCCATCGTCTTCGCCCTTCTGGCATCACTTGGTATCGCCCTCACCCTAATCCCAATGCTTGCCAGCCGTTTTCTTAAATTGGCAGGACCCACCGTTGCGGAAAAGGGATTCCGGAACAAAAGTGAAAGGCTCTATAATCGCTTCCTTTCTCTCTATGGCAATATCTTAGATTGGTCAATAAATCACCGCCGCCTAATCATCATCCTTACAACTCTTCTCTTCATCATCAGTTTAGGAATCATTCCTTTTCTCGGAATGGAGTTTATTCCCGAACAGAGGATGCGTCATATAGAACTCTTTGCTGAGATGCCGGTCGGCTCTGGTCTCGCAACGACCAACGAGGCAATTGAAGCGCTGGAGCGGTATATCTTAGATAAGTGGTCAGAGGAGATAGAAGGACTCTCGGTCCAGATTGGAGGTGCCCTCTCAACGATTGCCGCCGCCTTCGGTGGGGCAAAAACTAACTCCGCCGAAATTGATATTGTTATGAAGAAGGGCACAAGATATTCCGCCCAAGAAGTGGCAGAGGAAATCCGCCAGAAGGCAAGGGAAATCCCCGGTCTTATAATCCGGGCGGGCCGAACCGGGTTTGGCGGTTTAATAGGTGGTGGTGCGGCAATTCAAATTGATATCATCGGCCATGACCTCGCCACTGCTGACTCCTTGGCAAAACTAATCTTAAACACAATTGAAACAATACCCGGCCTGGTTGACCTAAAGGTAAGTCGCGAGCCCGGAGAACCGGAAATTCAGTTGGTCGTTGACCGCCAAAAGGCAGCGCTCTATGGTCTCTCCCCTTATCAGATTGGCTCTGCTCTTCGCGCCCAGATTGAAGGGAATATCCCAACCAGATACCGAATGAAAGGTAAAGAATATGATATACTCCTGCGCCTCCGGGAAGACCAGAGGGATGAGATTTCCAATCTCCTCTCCCTAACGATAAATAACCCACAAGGAGCAGTCTTACTTAAGGATCTTGTTACCCAAAGACCCGGGGTCTCACCCCTGGCAATTGAACATAAGAATATCTCCCGTATCGTCTCCATCACTGCCAATGTCGTTGGTCAATCAAGTGGCAGAATGGCACAGAGAGTTAGCAGGAGAATCTCTCATATCACCCCCCCACCGGATTTTACTATCAAACTCTCCGGTGCCTACGAAGAGATGGTGAAGAGTTTCCGGGATATAGCATTTGCGGTAGCCATCGCCATAATCCTCGTCTTTATGGTGATGGCATCACAGTTTGAATCACTGCGTGATCCATTCATCATCATCTTTACAATCCCCTTAGCAATCATTGGAGTTATCTGGCTCCTTTTTATTACCGGAACAACCATTTCCGTTATCTCCGGTGTTGGAGTATTAGTTCTGGTAGGGGTTGTGGTCAATAACGGGATTGTCTATATTGATTATGTGAACCAGTTACGGAAAAATTATGGTATGGGCTTAGAAGAGGCAGTG
The DNA here is from genome assembly GCA_037446935.1 of Caldifarciminota bacterium. Taxonomy (GTDB): domain Bacteria; phylum Hydrothermota; class Tepidihabitantia; order Tepidihabitantales; family JBDRVQ01; genus JBBIHO01. The sequence goes on from JBBIHO010000018.1 coordinate 3,750, forward strand.
AAGAAAGGCGGACAGATACGAATGCGTCCAATCCTGATGACCGCCTTAACGACAATCTTCGGTCTCTTACCCCTTGCCTTGAAGATTGGCGAAGGTGCCGAATTCTGGTCACCACTGGGCAGGGCAGTTATTGGCGGAATGATTACCTCTACCTTCCTCACCCTGATTTTCATCCCGGTTCTTTACACATCATTTGAGAAGGGTGCGGAGAAGCGACGCCTCCGAAAATATTAGACATCTTTAGGCAAAAATTAGACCAAAGATTACTCCTTCAATTACCCTTTTGGACTCCCGTAATGGCAAGGTATTTGCCAGGAAGCAAATTAGGAGAATTGAACGAGTTGGTCCTCTCTTTTAAGTATCAACCGGTCTCTTTGCCAAACGGACATCGCCTTCGCTTCTCCCCACTCCGTCTCACGAACGCCTAATTTATTAATCCTTGATAATATAGACCTCCCCTTCCCCTCCGAAAGTAATGGTTAAGAATCTTTACCCCTTTTCCCCTAACTTCTTGGTTGCCTCCGGAGGCCATTCTTCTGGACTATCAGTAGTCAAAATACTTAAAAGATTACCGCGTATCTTATCTCCTCCCTTTCGCCATTCGCGACAAATTAATCCGGCATTAGCCGGAAAGGCTCTTCAAAAAGTCTTCAACCGAGATTGCCGGAAATGTTGTAATCTCTAAAGTCCCCCTTGAACCCAATTCTACGGATATCTTCGCCACCGTTTCGTTATCCTTCGCCTCAATGATATTTAAGAAATCATAAAGACCTAAGGTGGCATATTGGGCAATAATCCTGGCACCCATCCCTTCCACTTCCTTATTAACCTCCGCAAGTCTCTTTGGGTTCTCCTTTAGGGTCTTCCGCCCCTCATCGGTCAATCGGGTCAAAAGGATATAGTAAGGCATAATTCCTCCTTAAACAGTAATTATAATAAAAAATAGAGAGAAAATCAAGATTAAGAATCTATTCCCCGCGGGGATGTGCCTTCTTATGTATCTCCTTCAATCTCCCAATCGTCAGGTGTGTATAGACCTGAGTCGTCGCTAATGAAGAATGGCCAAGGAGTTCCTGCACCGCCCGTAAATCACACCCCCTTTCTAAGAGATGGGTAGCAAAAGAGTGGCGCAGGATATGCGGCGAGATACCTGTGGCATCACCAAGCCTTGATAGATATTTATTCACAATCCTCTGAATCTGTCTTGATGTTAAACCATCTCCCCGGCGATTCAAAAATAACCTCTCTTTTTTATCGCCTCTCTTATCTAAGTATCGGATGATTGCCTCCCGGGCATAACTTCCGAAGGGAACAATCCTCTCCTTCCCTCCTTTCCCTTTTATCCGAAGGAGATTTGACTGAAAATCAATATCGTCCCTTTTTATATTTATCAACTCCGAGACCCGTAGACCTGAGGCATAGAGTAATTCTAAGATTGCTTTATCCCTTAAAGTTAATATATCATCCCCTTCAATTGTGAGAGCCCTTTCCATCTGCCTTATCGTCAAAAATTTTGGCAGTCTCTTCTCAACGCGTGGGGAGCGAATTGAGAGTGTTGGATTCTTATCAATTATTCCCTGCCGCTTCCAATAGCGGAAAGCGGATTTCAAAGAAGCCAACTTTCTCTGGGCGCTCTTCTCCGAATAACCATAGCGCAAAAGGGCGCCAACAAAATCCCGAATATCATCCCGATTCACCTCCTTTATCTCCCTCTTCCCTTTTCGGTCTAAAAGAAACTCCTGGAATTGCCCCAAATCAATCTTATAAGAACGAACCGTATGGAAGGAGAACCGCTTCTCCGCTTTCAGATACTCTAAAAAATCCTCTAAATATTTATCCACCTTTCAGTTTATTACTAAATTCCCCTTTCGTCAATTCCTCTCAAAAAATTGGTAGCTTGACTTTAATATAAATTTTTCCTATAATGAAATTTAGTTTGGTCAATAGCATTGGAAGCGGAGGCGGAAGAGCGCTGGTGTGCTTGCCGGACTTCAAATCCGGGTCTTCCCCCAAAAGGGGAAGGGTAGGTTCAATTCCTACACGCCTCCGCCAATATTAGTTATTAAAAAGAGGAATTTTATGAATTGGCAAATTAAAAAATTTATCATCTACACTATTTGTGTGTTCTCCTTCAATTACGGCCTTGCTCAATCCTGTCTCTTCGCCCAAGAAGGAGTAAGTATTGATGCCTGTCTCCGGACACTTTATAAATGGACAGAGAGTAATGATACCACCAGGCACACATTCTCCCTGCGCAACGCCTTTCTCGGCTTCACGAAAAATATGAATAAATACATCGCCGCCCGGATATATATTGATGTCGGCGACACCACAGGTAAACCGGCATACGACCTTTACGCCGCTCTCAAACCAACTCCTTGGGAGATTAGAATCGGACAGTTCAAACAGGGGTTAGGAATTGAGATGTTGTTGCCAACACCGAAATTAGATTTTATTGAATCCTCACTCATCGGTAAGATGCGCACTCCGAAAGACCTCCGGGATCTCGGAATCCAACTCCTTTATCGCGATAAAGGAGTTGAAGCCTGGTTAGCCTGTGTGAATGGCACCGGGAAAAATGTCCTACAGGACGATAATAATTGGAAGGACTTATCAGGAAGGCTTGCCTTCCAGCAAAAGGATTTCATACTGGGCGGTAATTTCTATTATGGAAAGATTGGTCCGGATACCCTTTTAAGAAAATACCGGCGCTGGGCGGGTGAAATGGCAATCAAGACACCATTAGAATTAACAACCGAACTTCTCTATATGGATGATACCTTAAAGGGTAAGGGCTTTTATCTCTCCCTCATCTATCGGAGGAAGCAGTTTTGCCCCCTTTTCCGTTACGATTGGCTTGAATACAATAATAGTGAGAAAGAGGCACTTACCTTTGGGATAAATTTCCTCCCCTTAAAGGAGAACTTAAAACTCGGGATTAATTATATCAGAGAAGATAAGCAAAACTGGCGAATTTTAAGCCAGTTCCAAATCGCCTATTAACGGAAGGTCAATTAAATCTTTCTCCGTAAGACAAGGAATAAGTTATTTATCTCCCTTAAATGGAGGGGAAAGGATAAGAGATAAAATAAGATGATGCTTACCAAACCGGGGATAAATACTTGGAAGAAAACCGAGACCTTCCCCCTGAAAAATAAAAATCCATAATAAGCAAAGAATCCAAAAAATAAGGAAAGGGAAAGAACCTTCACAAAAAAGATGAGAAAATCACGACCCAACAGAACGCCAACTCTCTTCTGTAATAAGAAGTAGAGGAGACCGGCATTCAAATATGAGACTAGTGAGAGGGTGAGAGGAAAGGCGAGATAACGCAACCTCCCCATCAGACTCAAATTTAAGAGAATATTTAAGGCAACAATCCCCACCGCAATCAAGGCTGGGGTCTTCGTATCCTTCAAGGAATAAAAGGAGGAGGCAAATGTCCGGACACAAGCGGCCGGAAATACTGAAAATGTATAAAGGAATAATGCCTGAGAGGTATACAATGTATCAAGATTTGTAAATCTACCCCGCTCATATAGCAATTGAGTTACCGGATAGGCAAGCCCAATTAAAATTGCGGAAACCGGTAGGGTGAGGACGGATGCGAGGCGGAGTGCGCCATCAATCCTTTCTTTTAACTCCTCTTTTGCCACCATTGAGAATTCCTGCAAGGCAACCGTTCCGACCGCTACCCCAAAGAGTCCGGCAGGCAGATGCATCACCCGATAGGCGTAATTCAAATAGGTGATTGACCTCTCCTCCAAAAAGGTAATCAAAAATGTATTGACCGCAAAGTTCACCTGATAGGCAGCTAAACCAAATACCATCGGCACCCATAAAGCAAATACCCTCCTTGTCTCGGCATCCTGTAAAGAGAGGTACAACTTATACCGAAACCCCTGCCTCCTTAAAGCCGGAATCTGACATAACAACTGGAAAACCGCGCCCAAGAGAACCCCATAAGCCATTCCATAAATCGGGTCCTTTCCCATAGAGAGAAAGACCTTAAAGGTAAAAAGCGGAATGAGAATTGAGATAATATTAAAAAAGGCTGGCGATACAGAAGGGATGAAAAAATTGCCGAAGGAGAATAGAATCCCCATCACTAAGGAAGCAAGGGCAACGAATAGTAAGAAGGGAAACATTATGCGGGTGAGCGCGGTCGTCAATTCTATCTTCCCTAATATATTCTTATATCCCATCCCTATAATATTAACTATGCCGGGAGAGAATAGAATCGCCAGGATAACAATACCGCCGACGAAAATTAAAATTAGATTGCCGAGGTTGGAAGCAAAACGCCACAAATCCTCTTCCCTCTCCTGCCTCTTAATCTTCTCACAAAAGGTGGGGACAAAACTGGCGGCGAGCGCTGCCTCGGAGAATAAATCGCGCAATAGATTGGGAATGCGAAATGCCACCTGAAAGGCATCAGTTGCCATAGAAGCACCATAGAGATAAGCGAATACCGATTCCCTCGCAAGACCGGTTATCCGGGAGATCAAGGTCCCTAAGGTAAAAGAACCGACCCTTCTTGTGAATTGGGAGGTCATTTATCGTTTGACGGTTTTGCGGAACGGTATTTATCTCTCGTCTCTTCTATATCTTCTCCATTCCCGCCGGAAGGCTAATAGGTTCTCTTTTATCTTCCCTCCGGCAAAGAGAGCGGAAACCGAAGCTACGCCAGCCACTCCGGTCTTTATCACCGTCGCAAGATTCTCTAAATTTATCCCGCCGATTGCAACAACCGGCAGAGAACTCTTCTTCACAACCTCTTGCAATCCCTTAATTCCACACACCTTTGCGGATGGCTTTGTCGGTGAAGGAAAGACCGAACCACATCCAACATAATCGCAACCGGCCCTTTCCGCTAAATGCAAATCTCTTAGACTCCGCACCGTCCAGCCGATAATCCCGGCGGGCAAAATCTCCCGCGCCCTTTGGGGTGGGATGTCATTCTTCCCCAAATGAACACCATCGGCACCCACCGCCAGGCAAATATCTATCCGGTCATTAATGAGAAATTTCACCCCTCTCTTTGCCCTCGCAATTCCTTCCTTCACCGCTAATGCCTGGCGCAGTAGTTCGGAAGTCGTGGCATCCTTTCTCCCTCGGAATTGAATCACATCCGAACCATCCGCCAAGATATATCCCAATTCCCTTAAAGGTGGCGGTGAGGTGAAGAAATCTTTTAGGCTCACAATATCTATGATTGAATAGATTCTGAGCGAGAAATCTCTTCCATATCGGGCGAAAAACCTCTTCTCTAAATCATAAACCGAAAATCGTGCCTCCTTAAAAATTCGGGCAATCTTTGACTCCTTAATCTTATAAAACTCCTCTAAGACTCGCAATGCCTCTTCCACCCTTTTCAGATTGGCAGAAAAGATGTCAGTGATATCCCTTCGTCTCCTTTTATCAAACTCCCCCCTTCTCCCCAAATCCTTCACTACCTGACGAAAATGAATAACCTCTTTTACCTCTTCGTTTAAGATGGATAAAAGATTATGCCGAACTCTTCTCAGATCAGAAAGGAGAATCTCATCTTCGTAATGAAACCGCAATATATCCTCACATACCTTAAGACCCTCCCTTAGCCGATTCGCATTCACATCAATTATCCGATTGCCTCCAGAGGATAGCCAAGCAAAAGATTTCATTTCCCTTCTTTAACGACGATGATAACCATAGGTCACCTTTCCCTTATACAAAAGGTAATATCCACCGCTCGGCTCGTGGGGAATACTATCAATCAATCCTTCTCGCTCTAAAGTCTTCAAATCCGGTGGGTATCTCTGATACTTCTCATAATATTTATCTACTCCCTTTTGGAGATATTCTAAATGCTCCTGCCGTCTAATAAAGAGAAGTCCCCTTTTTGCTACCTTCTTCAATTCCGGATTCGTGGTTGAGTGGTAAAGGTCTTCAAAGAGGAGTTTGCCGAATCCCCGGCGGTCTTCCGATTTCCCATAACTGAAAGCCGCCCAGCGCTGGGCAATCTGCCAGGTCTCCGGCATCTTGCCCGCAAGATAGAAATAATTCCCTGCCTTGGCATAATCCTTTAAGACCATATAGTAGATGAAACCAATATCAAATGGTAATTCCCAGCGCAAGGGGTTCTCATGCATCCCTTTCCGCAAAAGAGAAATCCCCTCCTCTGGCTTCTCGGCATCCCAGGCAAGGGTCATTCCCCCAAAACGATAGGCACCAACAAACTTTGGGTCCAATTGGGTTAAGATATCAAATATATGACCAAGCCAGGTATATTTACGATCCGTCATCAAATGATGACCGTAATATTGAATTGCCCTTAACCAGACCAAATCCGCCGCCAGATTCTCATATTCAATAACTACGGGTTTTAAGAATTTTCCGGATGGGAAATAGGCGAGTTCTTCCACCAATAATTCCCGCAACGGCTTCTTTCGCTTTCTATCAACCGTTACCACTAAACGCGTAATTAAAAAGATCCATACCAAGAGACAAAAAAGGATACCAAATGAGAAGAGAAATCGCCTTCGCATTCTTTTCAGAAATCCTTTCGCTGGAAGACAAGCATTGAAAAGAAGAGAAGTCCGGCGGTATAAAAAATACCGTAAAGAATTGTGAAGAAGATTAGCGGGGGCGGAATAATCACATTATGGACCACCATCCCCTTTATATTAAAATTGGCAAGGTTTGGCAGGATATAATAAAAGAAATCAGCAATCACTTTAATTATTGGTGATTTCGCCATCACCGCAAATGCCTTCAGGTCCCGTGTCAAGTGTCCAATAAAATAGAGAATAAAGGTAAAGATAGAAGCACCGATTGGAGTAACAAAGGTTGAGAAGAAAATGGCTAAGGCAGTGATTATGGAAAGTTCAAACAGAAGAAAGAGAAGCGGCAAAAGAAGGGTAAAGTCAGCACTTATATTCATCAAGAGAAGGACAAGAAAGAACCCGATAGCCAAAATTAGAAGGGAGACGAAGAGAACTAAGAAAAGACCGCAATATTTCCCTAAGATAAACTCCCATCTCTTTATGGGCTTTGCGAGGACGATATAAATCGTCCGCTTCTCCACCTCTTTATAAATCAATCTCCCGCCGACGAAGATGGCAATCAAAACCGTAATGAGATTTATTGCTGAAAGCCCTAAGTCCTTTATTATCTTACTCTCCTCACCCAATGCCAAGGGTTGAATAATCTTTGAACTCGCCATTAAAAGAAAGCCCAGGATAATAAGGATAATCAATATCTTATCCCTAATCGATTCAATAAATGTGTTAAAGATTATCGCCTTTATTCTCATTGGCTCTATCGCACAAAACTCATAAAATATTCCTCAAGGGTCTTTCGCCGCGGTATCACAGATACAATCTCCCCTGCCGAATTTGCCACCGATTTTATAATCTGATCCCTCTCTTCTTCCTTCTGCACAATGAACATCACCTTATTATCACTTTCTAAAACCCCCACCGCTATCTTCCGCAATTCTTCCTTAATCGCCTCCGGTATATTCCGCACCGTCACCTCAATTGATTCAATCTCCTCGGAGAGGATTTGGGTAGTTTTGCCAATCTTTACCAACTTGCCCTTCACTAAGATTCCGACCCGGTCACATATCATCTCCGCATCCGAGAGGATATGGGAAGAGAAGAAGACGGTCTTCCCCTCCTTTCTAAGATTCAAGATGATATCCCTCACCTCCTTTCTCCCAATCGGGTCCAAGCCGCCCATCGGCTCATCAAAAATGACCAGTTCCGGCTCTCCCAAGAGCGCCTGCGCCACCCCAATTCGCTGGAGCATCCCTCGGGAAAAGTTTCGCATCTGAACATTCCTCGCCTCTTCCATATCAACCAATTTTAAGAGTTGGTCAATTCTATCCTCTTTTATTCCAAAAACCTGGGCGCAGAAGTAAAGGAACTCATACGCGGTGAGATAATCGTAAAAGTAAGGAGATTCTGGTAGATACCCAATCTTCTTCTTAATTGCCGTATCCGCCGGGCTCCTCCCAAAAACGGTTATCCTGCCAGCAGTCGGTTTTATGAGTCCTAAGAGTAACTTTATCGTCGTCGTTTTGCCCGAACCGTTCGGACCCAAAAAACCGAAGATTTCGCCCTTTTCAATCTCTAAGTTCAAAGAATCTAAGGCACGGAGGCGCCGTAAGCCACCGAATCCGACCTTATAGTCCCGCGTCAGATTCTCCGCCTTAATTACCACCATAGCCTTTATTATAATTTAGAAAATCCGATTTGTCAATCAAAAGGAGTTTCTTCTTTAATCTCCTGCAAAAGTTTTAAGTCCTCTTCACTTAAATTAGCCTTTTCTAAGAGGTCGGGTCGCCGCAAAAGGGTGATTCTTAAAGCCTCCTTTCTTCGCCACCTCCTTATCTTCTCATGGTCGCCGGAGAGCAAAACCTCCGGAACCTTATAACCCCGGAAATCCTGCGGCCTTGTCCAATAAGGGGCATCTAAGATACCGGAGATAAAGGAATCAGTAGCAACCGATTCCTCATCACCGACGACTCCGGGGATTAAACGAACACAAGACTCTAAGATAACCGCACATGCCACCTCCCCACCGGAAAGGATAAAATCACCGATTGAGATTTCACAATTAACGAGATTCATTATCCTCTCATCCACCCCTTTATAACGACCGCAGATGAATATTAAATCTTCTTTCTTAGAGAGTGCCAATGCCTTTTTTTGGTCAAATCTCTCCCCTTTGGGGGAAGTGAGAATGACAAAGGAATCTTCTTTCTTTACACTCTCTACTGCCTTAAAGACCGGTTCTGGTTTGAGAATCATCCCGGCGCCGCCACCAAATGGATAGTCATCAACCGTGCGGTAGGAATCATTGGCGAAATCCCTTAGCGAGATTAAAGATACCTTTAGGAGTCCCTTTTCCTGGGCACGCCTTAATATCCCAGTTGTTAAAATACCACTAAAAAACTCCGGAAAGATTGTAATGATATGGCATTCCATAAAAATCGTTTAATGGTATGGATGTCGCCGGTTTTGCTCGAAAGCCAAACGAACGCGACTCTTTATTTTTAATTTTAAGAGTGTAATTTATATTTACCGCGGTGGGCGCGCTGGCAAAGAGATTGAAACTACTCAAGTATTTCTAACTGAGCTCTCTTTCCTTGTTTCATCGCCGCGGCAGCAAGAATCTGCCTTATCGCCTTTGCGGTTCTGCCCTCCTTTCCTATAACTTTACCGAGGTCGCCTTCACCAACTCGGAGTTCTAAGATGATGGTTCTTTCACCGGATATCTCCTTTAAGTTCACCTTATCCGGGTTATCAACGAGCGACTTCGTGATATTCTCAATCAAATCTCTAAGCGGCATCATAATTCACCTCCCATATCTTTTTGGGACAAGAGTCCCGTTTCCGGTTCCTGCTTGCATCCGCCGGTAGCGGATGCGTCTTTTGCTCTTCTAATGAGTCGGGTTACTATCGCTGTGGGTTGGGCACCACAGGAGAGCCAGTATGCAACCCTTTCGCTGTCTATTTTCAGTTCCTCCTTGCGAGGGTTATAGTAACCCACGGTTTCAATATATTTACCATCGCGCGCCCGCCGCGCATCAGTGACGACAAGCCGATAAAAGGGGGCATTTCTCCGCCCCATTCTATTCAACCTTATCTTAACCATCTATTTAATATGATACAAAAAATTTCGCAAATGTCAAGGGCATAATGAGATATGGCAGAAAGGAATATTTTCGGTATAAATATGGACTATATTCACCTTGGCGT